>JANQMT010000132.1:0-21250 GCA_028279945.1 Clostridia bacterium | reverse complement strand
TCCATCTGTTTTTTATTAAAAACAGGATTTATATTTAATATAAATATTACTAATATTAGAAATATTAAAATTGGTATAAATAATATTTTTTTCATAAATTTTCTCCTTAAAATTATAGTCAAACCAATAATATTTTAACATATTTTTATTCATTTCTATTTTTTAAAACAGTTAAACAATCTGATTGAATTATTTAAAACTATTCACCTTCTTCCTTTTTTTCTATAGACCCAAATACAAGTATACTACTTATATTTAAAATGTCAATAAATGTATAATTTATAGAAAATATTAAATAATAAGATTTTTATGGAATTTGATTTGGGAATATTTTATTATAAATATTAAAAAAAACATTACATGTGCAATGTTTTTTTTAATGCTTACTTTTCTCTAACTTCAAATTATTTAAAATTCCGTTTCCTCATCCTTTTTATTTCTGAACCAGTTAACATTACAATAGGAATAAGTATTAACAAAGCTGATCCAACTTTACTTCTAACAAATTTCGAAATATATCCACCTTTTGGAATCGTAAATATCATTTTCCCTAACAACATGTTCTCGTTAATGTACGGTTGATCGGCAACTTGGTTGGCATCTCCTTTGGTTTTATATTTTATTTCACCCTTGTTTTTTCCTATTATTTCTACCACTCTATGCGTAATCAATGTATCCTGATCTGCCCAAAATGTGATAACATCACCTATTTGAACATCATCTGATGGAATGGATTGTATGAAAATCATATCCCCAGGCTCAAGTGCCGGCCTCATGCTGCCGGATAATATGGATAGGGGTTGGTACCCCAGCATAGCAGGGATAAACTTGGGATTGCTCTTGGATTGAATCAGCAAAAAAATGGAAGAAATGATGATACAAATTAAAATTCCGGTTAATACATTTTCCACCCATCTCAAAACACCTTTCACAACGACTCCCCCATACCAATATTCTCTTCGCATTGTATCAGTAATTTAGCTATTAATTTGTCACATTTAGCAAGAGATTCAAATATTTTGAATGACATGAACAGACAAAAAAAAGAAGCCGCTTTAGGCTTCACTAGTTTTAATTATCATTATATTCTACCTTCATCTCTATCTCATTGGGCAATGCCATCAATTCTGTAACTGCTATTTCGTAAGGATATGTAATCACTTGAGTTACAATATCACCTGGTTTAGGATCAGTAAAACCTGTATATACCACTAACGTGACAGTCTCATCCTCATTTTCAACCAGCTTCATATTATTAATTCCTATGTCATATCCACCGGTGGGTTTTTCCCCTCTTGTGACGATGACATATATTTTGTCATTAAAGCAACATGCTAGTGCCCTTTCAAGTTGTTTATATTCAGGTAGAATTTCATCTATTAGTTCAACCGGCACTTCCTCTTCCGTTAAAACATTGTATTCCACAGAACCATCACCTTTTATAAAGTTATTATATATTAATAGTGATGCTACTATCAATACTACTAAAACTACTATTACCATTACCATTCTTCTCGATGGACGACATATTCGAAATTTGATATTAGGTTTCTTCAATAAAAACTCACTCCTTTATAGGTTGTTCAATAATACACTATATCTTTATTCGGGAGTGAGCTTGATTATTCTTATTTTAACCTAGATTATTTACGGAAACTACTAAAAAGGTACAAGTATTTTGGATTTAAGCCATTTATATTATAGTAATTCATTGGCTGCTTTTACTATATCGTTGGATGTTAGTCCGAATTGCTCCATCAGTTGGTCAGGTTTTCCTGATTCTCCAAAGCAGTCTTGAATGCCTACCATTTTCATTTTAACAGGACAATGCTTAGCTGCTACTTCAGCCACTGCAGATCCCAGTCCGCCAATGATGCTGTGTTCTTCGGCTGTAATAATAGCTCCTGTTTCCTGAGCAGCTTTAATAATTATTTCTTCATCAATGGGCTTAATCGTATGTATATCAATAACTCTTGCTTTTACGCCTTTATCCTCTAATTCTTTTGCAGCCTTTAGGGCTTCATGGACCATAATCCCTGTTGCAATAATGCTTATATCTGTTCCCTCTTTTAAGCAAATACCTTTACCTATTTCAAAATCCAATTCACCTTCATCATACAAAATTGGAACTGCTACTCTACCCAATCGAACATATACCGGGCCATTATACTCTGCAGCTTTATATATGGCTTTTTTAGCGGAAGTGGCATCACAAGGATTAATAACAATCATATTTGGAAGCGTTCTCATTAAGGATATATCTTCAACGGCCTGATGACTGCCGCCGTCTTCTCCAACCGTTACACCTGCATGAGTAGCACATACTTTAACATTAAGAACAGGATAGCAGATTGAATTTCTGATAATTTCAAAAGCTCTTCCTGCAGCAAATACTGCGAAAGTACTTGCAAAAACGGTTTTTCCTGATGCTGCCAATCCTGCTGCCGTACCCATTAAATTTTGTTCAGCTATTCCCATATTAAAAAATCTTTCTTTATATTTGCCAGAAAAAACTGCAGTCATCGTTGATTTTGAAAGATCAGCATCCAGAACAACAATATCTTTGTTTTCTCCTCCAAGATTAACCAAAGCTTCTCCATAGGCTTTTCTGGTAGCAATTTTATTTGACATCTGCATCCCCTCCTAAATCTGCTAAAGCCATTTTCATTTCTTCGTCATTTGGTGCTTTACCATGCCATCCGGCATGACCTTCCATAAATGAAACACCTTTGCCTTTAATCGTTCGTGCAATTACCATGGTTGGTTGACCTGCTTTTCCTGCTGTATCAAAAGCATTTATGATTTCATCATAATCATGCCCATCAATTTCAATAACCTGCCAGCCAAAGCTTTCCCATTTATCTTTAACCGGAGTAACGGTCATAACTTCATCATTGGATCCATCAATTTGGAGACCATTAAAATCTAAAATAGCAACTAAGTTATCCAGCTGATAATGTCCTGCACTCATAGCCGCTTCCCATATTAATCCTTCTTGTAATTCACCATCCCCTAAGAGAACATATATTTTCCCTTCTTTATTATCTAACTTATTGGCCAAAGCCATGCCAATACTAGTAGAAAATCCTTGGCCTAAAGACCCGGTTGACATTTCTACTCCGGGTATTCTCTTCATATCCGGATGTCCTTGAAGGATCGCTCCCATTTTTCTTAAATTCAATAGTTCATCTTTTTCAAAATAACCTCTTTCCGCAAGTGTACTGTAAAGTACAGGTGCAGCATGCCCTTTGGATAAAACAAATTTATCCCGATCTGGTTTATCGGGATCATTGGGGTCAATATTCATCTTATGGAAATATAGTACCGTAAGCAATTCTACAGCCGATAGGGACCCGCCCGGATGTCCGGATCCAGCGGCGTGAACCGATTTAATAATGCCTTGCCTGATTTGATTAGCCGTGAATTTTAATTGATTGTAATCCACACTCATTTTCTTTTCCTCCTACTTATTTCTCTCTCGTAAATCCTTCTCCTAATACTTCATATACTGTACTTACTCTTACAAAAGCATACTGGTCAATTTCTTCTATGGTTTTCTTAAGTAAAGCCACTTCTGAACGACTTACAATACACATGAGTACGTTTTTATCTTCGCCGGAAAATAGCCCTTTAGATCTTAACACAGTAGCACTTCTATCCAGTTTATGAATAATAGCATTTCCTATTTCTTCATGCTTCTCTGATATTATAATAAATTCTTTTGCATAATTCAAACCTTCTACGATTAAGTCTGCAACTCTTACCAAAATAAAAAGTGCAATAATAGAGTACAGTGCTGTTTCAAGTTTCCGGTTAATAATCCCGGATCCTACAACAATAAATAAATCCAGCACCATCATTAATTTAGGGATACTGATATGAGGAAAATATTTGTGTAATAATGCGCCAGCTAAATCTGTACCTCCTGTAGTTCCTCCCGTCCTAAATACAAGTCCAATGCCCACACCCATAATCACACCGCCATAAATAGCAGCTAAAAGCATATCTTCTAAGTAAAAGTTGTCTATATTGATGGTCATACTTGTAACTCGAATAAAAACAGAGAGCATTACCGTAGCATAAGCCGTGTTAAAACCAAATCTTTTTCCAAGCATCACTAAACCCATAATGAACAAAGGAACATTTATGACTAGATTGGTAATGTCCATAGGAACACCTATGACCTTTTTAATAATGATTGCTAAGCCTGTAACACCACCTGGTGCAATAATATATGGCTCTAAGAACGAAACCAATGCCAGAGCCATCAGAAAAGTCCCCAGTGTCATTAAAAAATAGTCCCATAATACCCATCTAATTTTTTTCATTCTATTTTCCTCAATTTTATTTTTTGTTTCTCCTAAAAAAAACCTTTAATATAAAAGCCGGTAGTGCAGCCATTCGTTTATATCTGCTGGGCTGTTGTATTAAACGATATAGCCATTCTAAGCCATAGTCTTGGTAAAACTTGGGTGCTCTCTTTAGTTCTCCTGCCCATACATCTAAACTGCCCCCTATTCCAATTGCTGCCTTAGCCTTCAATTGTTCTTGATACTTCTTAACCATTTTCTCTTGTTTCGGAGACCCTAACGCTACGCATAAAAAATCAGGTCTTGCATCATTTATCATTTGAATCACTGCTTCTTCATCACCTTCGCCGAAATAGCCATGATATGTTCCTGAAATTAATAAGTCCGGATATTTTTCTTTCATTTTTTCTGCCGCTTTATTTGCAACCCCAGGTTTACTTCCCAGTAAAAATATCGATCCCTTAATTTGATTCAAATAATTCAAGGCACTTTCCAGAAAATCAATGCCTGTCACTCTCTCCCTTAATGGTTGGCCTATTATTCTTGAAGCATAAACAAGCCCTATGCCATCAGGAATTACCATATCCGCATCATTAATGATTGTCCTTAGATGATGGTCTTTTGTAGCACTCATAACAATCTCAGAATTAGGCGTTATAATCATTTGACAGCCATCTGATGCTATTAGTTTTTTAAATGTATTTAAGGCTTCTTCTTTCGTAACCTTGTCCACGTGTATGCCCAGTATATCTAACCGTTTCATTATTGTTCTCCTATTTCAAGCAATTCATGTATTAGCATTTCATTCTGATCAAGTTTAGTGATTAGCTCTTCTATATGACCTTGGATTCTTTCTTTTGTTGAATCCATATGGTGTATAATATACTCAAATTCTTCCAACAGAAATTCGCTTTGAAAATCATATATACTACAAAGAGCTTTCATCCCAAACATATGCATAAAGGAATTGATTTTGGGGTCATAAGATATGGCAATCATGGGAACATCCATTATGGCAGCATGGATTAAAGAGTGGAGCCTTACACCCACCAATATATCCATATTTCCAATAATACTTAACATTTCTTCCGTTAGGTGCTTATCTTTAATATATGTGGCTTTATCTCCCAATTTATTTTCAATTTCTTGAATGGCTTGCATATCTTCATTATAGTGAAAAGGTATAAATACCACTTGAGAATTATATTTATCAATAATTTGTTCAACCGCTTTACATATTTCATCAATAAAATTACCCTTTAATTTAAGCCCTCGCAAAGCAAATCCTACGGTCATTTTATTAGGCTGATTAACAAATCCTGCTTCCTTCAATATAGCCTTACCCATATCCAAATTGGCTTTTTTAACTCGAATAACCGGATCTGCCGTAACGTAAATATTAGAAGGCTCAACACCAATTTCACAAAGCAATTCTTTGGATTGTTCGTCTCTGACAACAATATAATTCAGGCAATTCAAGGTCTTTTTCACTAACATTCGGTTGAATTTACTTCCAATGGGACCTATCCCTTGACTATATATAAACACTTTTTTTCTTAAAATCAATGCAATCCAAATAATCCCCAGATAGTAGGCAATACTCTTTTTGCTGGTGGAATCTTGTAATAGGCTGCCGCCGCCACTGATTAATAAATCTGCTGACTTTATTGCACCTATAACTTGTTTAACATTCATTCTATAGACAGATTTAACATTAAATTTCTCACTGGTTAAGCTTGGATTTTGTGATAGCACTGTGATTTCTATGTCTCCAAGTTTCTCTCTTAAGTTATCTACTACTGCGCGCAGTATAGATTCATCACCAATGTTATTAAAGCCATAATAACCGGAAATAACAATTTTATGCATATTTAAGCTTCTCCTTTAACCCTTTTTATGATCCTTAATAATAATTCAAATAAGACTAAATATATTACCCCCAAAACGATCCCAAACAAAAGAGAATAACCTGTACGAACAATGGAAAGATACATTGGAGTCCTCATATGCATAAAGGTATTTACAATAGAAGTTTGACCAATCACTGCTGCTATTCCAAAGATAAACGGTATCCAGTTTTTCAATCTCCGAATGATCATATATACGGTTAGCATCAACGCCGGAAAAGCTATTAAAAATTCTTTATTTCTTGGTCTGGCGAATAATTTTTCTTCTAAGAAATTCCTAAATATCATTTCTATTTTCAAAGGTTCTATGGATGTTTCATGACCGGTTCGAGCCATATAAACATAGCCGGCCGCCAAAACAATTCCTCCTACTAATACCACCCATACTTTTATGTTGTAGGCTAGAATATCTTGTATCCCACTCATATCAAACTTTTTATTTAGGGATTCTTTTGACCCAAAGATAGACAAATACAAAAGCATAAATACGATAATCGGTCCCAATTGTGCCAGCTTGACACCTCTAAAAAAGCTTAATTCCAATAAATAGTCAATATCTGCTATGACTGCTGATGTCAATAGTGCCCCTATAGCAGAAATACTTGAAGCAATCAAAAGTTCTTTAATTGAAAATATAATTGTTTTTGATAATTTTTCATCCTGAGCTAAAACAGACTGATAATACCGACATCGTAACAATAGATAATATATAGCCAATGAAGGAAAAATAATAGATGCTGCCAGAGCGGATGCCAACTCGGCTAATTGAGCACTTACTATAAATGCACCAATAGCGCCTATTGAACCCAGGCCCAGTAACCCATACTTATATCTATTTTTTAGGTCAATGAAGGCAGATAATAAAATCATTCCCCCGGCAATGGTTCCTAAAGTCATCAGAACCTTTTTAACAACACCGATTTTATATGGCTGCATCACAGAAGCCGGCCCAAAATATATACCATGTTCAGCAATTCTACTTTCTAGGCTTTCAAACATTTTGATATACTCATTTTTATCGGTAATGTAAACATAATGGTCTTTAAACTCTTTTATGGGTTTAAAATAAATTAAGCGAATATTTCTTTCCGTAATCGCTCTAAAAAAAGTATTTTCAATTTCTTCTGCCCCAGGATAATTGTAGTATTGATATCTATTTTGTATGTAATTCCAAGTTGTAAATGTTCGTACCATATTATAGTTGGATGCTTCTACCAATTCAAAAAGACCTGTTTGCTCGTTGTGGCCTCTTTGAAAGGTTGATTCTACCATTCCGATTTTAATATGATTGGATTCAATATAATCTTTAATGAGTACACTGCCTTCATCTTGTCCTATTATTTCTAAGCCTGCAAAAAGAATATATTCTGGTATTTCCTTTAACTGCGAATATTCTTCTACAACAGCTTTTTCAAATTTTCTTCCATTCCATCCATCAAATCCTACAGTTCTTGGAATAATTTGCATATCAGCATTTTTGACTTTTTGTAATTTATCTTTATCAAATCCAAGGCTTAGATACATAAGCTTTGAATACTCGGCTTTTCTAAGCTCTCTATAGGGGTTATCATTGGTCTCAAATAATTTTTCTTTAGATGAATATAGCGTGTCCTTAGGTGTCCCATCTAATAATATATAATATGTATTTTCTCCTTGTGCTGTAAAGTATCGATCTGAATCATATCGCTCTTTCATTGCAGCTTTTATAAAATCAAATAAATCTTCTGAAGAAGTCGTAATTAAAACATCATTGGGGTCATATTGTTCATTGTTTGAATAAATCGCTTTTAGCATGGTTTCAGGCATATGATCCGCCCAATGGATATCTTCTACCACCTTTTTCATAATTTCTGCTTTTACCGGTTGTCCCTCTTCCATTAATGAGTGAAGACTTTCTTCCGACAATCCTACTTTATTAACTTTCAGTTCTGTAAATAGGTTAAGCCAAACAGAGATGTCTTCATTGCTTTGCTTAGCCAATTCATTTAATTCAGTATAATCTACTATAACATCTACATTTTTATTATTGGTTTCTACATTGATTCTTCCCAAAGAAGCTGCTATGGCTACCACAAGGGATATGATAATCAATATATAGAAAACCTTATTATTTCTCAATAATTGCATTTCTGTCCTCCTAGCTATAATAATCTACTATTCTATTGTAAAGATATTTTATATCCGAGTAAAGCAAATAAATTCAAAAAAAACTGGAAGGGAAGAATTCTTAAAATTCTTCCCTATCTCAATAGTTTATTATATCTATTTTATTTCATATCCACCTTTTACCATCACCCATATTTCCGATGTGGCTAAAATGCCTCTTCCATCATCTCTGGGAACAATTAAAAGATGGTTTCTTTCAATCTCATCGCCACTCTTAAGATCTTTTCCACCTGTCAAATCAGAAATGCCGTCTACACCATTATCTATAGCGTTAGCTGTTCCTGATCTTAGTATTATTTCTGTACTATCTTTTCCAATTAGGCTTTGATTTTCTTGAAGATTAAGCACCTCAAATGCAGTCACGACTTGAGGTTCATCGGTTGTTGATTGAGTATCAGATGGTAAAGTCGTATTTGCGAGCTTTTCATCAATATATGTCTTAAGCTCATTTATCTTTGCTTCTACGTAGCTAACTGTAACGACAGGATCTTGCTCAGTTCCTAGACTATTACTACTTGCTGTAGCAATTATGCTGAACATAACTAAACCTATAAAACTTATTATCAATACTTTTCCTTTGTTTCTCACCCTGGTTATCCTCCATTAAAAATCTATTAATCCAAAACTCACTGATAGGGCTTCATTGACTTTTATCATTACATCCTCATCAGCGTGCCCGATTTTTTCTTTTAGACGTTGTTTGTCAATGGTTCTTATCTGCTCTAGTAAAACTACCGAATCTTTATTTAGTCCATGCCCTAAAGCGCCAATTTCCACATGTGTAGGAAGTTTGGCTTTATTAATCTGTGAAGTAATCGCTGCGATGATGACTGTAGGGCTATATTTATTTCCAATATCATTTTGTAGGACTAAAACCGGTCTCAGTCCTCCTTGTTCGGAGCCAATGACCGGACTTAAATCGGCAAAGTAAATATCACCTCGTTTTATTACCAAGTCACTCACTCTCCGCTAATATTTTTTCATATTTTTCGAGGATTAATCTATCTTCTTCTACGCCTACCTCAGAAATCTCTAAATTAATCATCCCCATTTCCATATATCCTTTTTTCATCATTTCTCTTATGCGTATCTTTTTTCTTTCTCTTAAATAAAGTTTCATAGCCTCTCGGATAAATTCGCTTCTGTTTTGTTGTTCTTCTTTCACTAGGTTATCTACTTCTTCAAGTAAATTACTGGGTAAATTAACCAAAATCTTTCTGGTATCAGCCATAAAACCACTCCTCCAACTTTCACACCTCGCTAAATCATTCAAGCCCAAAGTATAATAGTATATATAACCATATATACTACTATTATATACATATGGAGCAAATAGTGTCAACAAAGTGTTTTTTCCTCTTTTTTCCTTACTCGAATATTTCTTTTATAGCCAGTGCCGTCCCAATTGTCAAATCACCGGCACATAGCCCATACTCTCCATACTGTTTTGCCATTATATCGCCTGCTCTTCCATGTATGTAAACGCTGGCTATTGCAGCATGTTCAGCACATAATCCTTGTGCACAAAAAGACGATATGATACCTGTCAATGCATCACCGCTTCCACCGGTTGCCATTCCCGGATTACCGGAAACATTGACAAAAACGGTTCCATCCGGCAGTCCAATTGTGGTACGTGCGCCTTTCAATACAACTATTATACCCCATTTTTTAGAAAAGTTTCTTGTAACTTCAATTCTATTTTCGTTTATATACTTTACATCTAACCCTGTTAGACGAGACATCTCTCCGGGATGAGGTGTTATGATAATAGGTAAACCTTTTTTTAAAACTTGCCCAGGCTCATCACTAATAGCATTTAACCCATCCGCATCAATAACAATAGGCTTTTTTGTATTAATAGTATTTTTCAGCAATTTTTTAATATCATTATGACTGCCCAAACCCGGCCCTATTGCAATAGCATTACAGCTCATGGCATTTTTTATAATTCTCTCAACATTTTCTTCGTTAACTTGTTCACTGTTTGAACCTTTTAAAGAGATGCATATAGCTTCCGGTACTGATATTTGCAATATATCTGTAATGGATTCAGGAACAGCTATCTTCACAAGCCCTGCACCGCTTCTTAATGCAGATTTAGCAGTTAGAACAGCTGCTCCTGCCATCCCTTTTGAACCAGCAATAATTATTAGTTTACCACAATTTCCTTTATGTAACTCTTTTTGTCGTGGTTTTATAATATTTTTAATCGTTTTTTCTTCTATAGTATAGATATTGGAATGGTTTTTATCAATAATCTTTTGCGGAATTCCAATATCTACTATTATCAATTCACCTGTATGTTCTGATCCGGGATATAAAATACAGCCCAATTTTGGCAATTGAAAGGTTATTGTTTTGTTAGCTTGAATTGCAGAACCATAATTTCTGCCTGTTTCAGCACCAATACCTGATGGAATATCTATAGAAAATATTTTTTTTGAAGATTGATTGATAATATTAAAGACAGCTACTAGCTCATCACTTACAGGCCTAGACAAGCCTGTCCCAAGAATGGCATCTACAATGATATCCGATTCATCTACATCATTCTTAAAATTACTGTTTTCTTCATGATTCAATGGATATATATCGATGCCCATTTCCTTAAGTCTTTGATAATTTGCTTTTGCATCTCCCTTTAATTTATTTGGATTGACAGTAGAATATACTTTAACAGGAATAAATTGTTGTATGAGCTTTCTTGCAACAACGTATCCATCACCACCATTGTTACCGGCTCCACATACTATTAAAACATTTTGATCCTTATCATTGAGTTCTTTCTGTATGGCTTCAAACACTCGAATACCTGCTGTCTCCATCAAACGTAGTCCGGAGATACCATGATCTTCAATTGCCGTTCTGTCTATTTCTTTCATTTCTTTACCAGAAACCAAAATCACAACACCCACACCCTTTTATATATGAAGATTGCCTTCACTTAATACAAGCTTTCCTGATTGGAAAACATATTGAATATTCTTTTTATCTTGAATGATTTTTACATCTTTTGTAATATCACCGCTCACTACGATTAAGTCCGCTAGCTTACCTTTTTCAATATTACCTATTAGATGATCGACGCCTAACAAACGTGCTGCAGAAGAAGTTGCTGCCTTTATGCCTTCTAAAGCAGTCATCCCGGCATCTACCATTACTTCTAATTCCTTAGCACTATAATACCCATAAACCGTGGAATCATCCTCTATAGAATCTGACCCTAAAGCAATTTCAACGCCGTTTCTGAGTGCTAATTTAAAATTATCATAAGCTTTTTTTCTTTCTACCTCACTATCTATGTCCGGTTGATCATGATCCCTGTAAAAAAACGGACCATATTCTTCAGAAGGCTGTATGTCACTTTCATCTACAACAAAATCCCTGGACCAATTTGCAATAAGGTTTAGAGTTGGCACCAAAAATGTTCCTCTTTTTTTCATTTTTTCAGCGATTTCTTCTGTTAAATCTTCTCCATGCTCTATTGAATCTACACCTGCATCTACGCAAGCATTAATAGACTCACGGATTTCAGCATGAGCACATACTTTTGTTCCACGTATCATTTTAGCTTCTTCTACAATTGTCTTCATTTCTTCATAAGTATAGTGCATATCTCCTATTCTATCTACTGCATTATTACCACCGCCATCAGCAAAAAACTTGATCTGATCTGCACCTTCCCTTAATAGCATCCTTACAGCTTTTCTCACTTCTTCTTTTCCATCACCGTATACGCCCCAGAAATGATTATCTTTAATAAATGAATAGGGATACTCATGGACATCGGCATGCCCGCCACTACGATTTATGCCAGGCCCGCACGCAATAATTCTTGGTCCTACCAGATCCCCATGATTAATGACTCTTTTTAAATACAAACCATTAAATGAAATATCTCTAACCGTTGTAAAACCATAGCGAAGCATATTTTGAGCCTGAGCCAGTCCTTTGTAAGCCCTTACCATGGGATTGATAGATACAGCATTAAACTCAAATCCTTTACACCCGGCTAAATGTACATGGGCATCTATTAATCCAGGTAATAAAAATTGTCCTTCCATATCCATAACCTCATAACCGTTATGTGACTTTACTTCATTCATAGATAATACATCTTGAATTCTGTCATTAACAATCAGTACTGCCATTTTTTCTTTAGGCGCATTATTTTTTCCGTCTACGATTGTTACATTCCACAAGATTTTTCCTAAATTCAATATTCCCTCTCCCTTCGAAATTAAATTAATCTTTTTCAGCAACTGCATAAGCAGTGGCATATTGTTGACAGTGGGATATCGACAAATGAATGATTTGAATGGCTTTCTCCTTGGCAATTCGATCTGCGTGATTATGAAGAACCACAAAGGGCTTTCCTAAATCATCTCTTAATATTTCGATATCTATTAACTTAAATCCTCTTAATCCCGTTCCCAAAGCTTTCATAACAGCTTCCTTAGCAGCAAACCCGCCGGCAACAGAAGATATATTATAATGATTCATTTTATAATATTTTATCTCTTGTTCAGAAAACACTCTTTTTAAAAAGGAGTGCTCTGATTTACTCATAGCACTCCTGATTCTGTCTATCTCAATAATATCCGTACCAATTCCTACAATCATTCTCTCCACCTACATTAAAGCCCCAGCAATGAAGTTGCAAGAGCAAAGTAAATTAAAACAGAAACAGCATCAACGATAGATGTAATCATGGGACTTGCCATAATAGCAGGGTCTAAGCGCAAAATCTTAGCCACTATCGGTAAAGAACCTCCTACAATTTTAGCTATCACAATAACTAAAAACAAGGTAATGCTAATAACTAATGAAATCAGTAATCTATCCTGCCTTATATAAAAAGTAATTACAAAAATAATTCCGCTTAAAATAATCCCTACCACCATACTGACACGTAATTCTTTCCAAAGAATTGAAAGTATATCTGATAGTTTAATGTCTCCTAATGCCATCCCCCGAATTACCAGTGTTGAAGACTGAGCTCCTGAATTACCACCGGTGCCCATGATCAATGGCATAAAAGCAACTAAAACGGCTACATTTGAAATAATATCCTCAAAACGTCCAATAATTATACCTGTTATCAATGCAGATCCCATCAAAAATAATAGCCAAACAATCCTTTTTCTAGCCAAAGTAAATACGCTGGTATCCAAATATCCTTTTTCAAAAGGAACCATAGCTGCCATCTTTTGAAAGTCTTCTGTATTTTCCTGTTCAATTACATCTACCACATCATCTATTGTTATAATTCCTACCAATCTATTTTCTTTATCTACTACCGGTAAAGCAATAAAATCATATTTTTTAAAAACTTGTGCGATTTCTTCTTGGTCATCGTATGCGTTAACATATATAACTTCAGTGTCCATGATTTCATTTAACGTTTTATTATCATCGCACACTACTAATTGTCTTAGAGAAACAATTCCTTCCAGCCTTCTACCGGAATCCATTACATAACATGTATAAATGGTTTCTTTATCTACGGCATTTTTTTTCAGGTACTCTAATGCTTCACCTACTGTCATTTCTTTTTTCAAACCAACATATTCTATGGTCATAATGCTGCCGGCACTGTCATCCGGGTAGTTTAGAAATTGATTGATCAAATTTCTCTTTTCTTTATCAGTCCTGCTCAATATTTTTTTCACAACATTGGCAGGTAACTCTTCAAGCAAGTCAATCATATCATCGAAAAATAATTCATCCATAAGATAAAGGGTCTCTTTATCTGTAATACCACTGATTATTTTTAACTGAACATCACTGGATAAAAATGAAAACACTTCCAATGATACATTTTTGGGTAACATTCTAAATAAAATAATTGCTTTTTCAATGCTGATTTGCTCAATAATCTCTTCAAGTATTTCAGCAATATCTGCTTCATTATTGTTTAGCATTTCATTTCTTGCTTTGTTAAACTGATTGGATTGAAGCATTTCTATAATTTTTTTATACATTTCGGCTCCCTCCCTAACTAGAGCCAACAACTACAGTAATAGCCGTGACTCTTAATTTATTATCGCTATGAATCATTTTTTCTATACTCTGTTTATCCGGTAAAGGACTCGAATCCACGACCATCACCTTCCTTTCGTTATATAGTATGTATCTTTTAAAAGCATTGTTTATTCTTTAAAATAAAAAACTCTACTCAACAAGTAGAGATCTTTATTTCCTTACATGTTGAGCTTTAGCACTATAGGGCTTTGGCTTTCGCCAGCTGTATTAGAAATAACCTTACTTATACGATTATTCCTGTTGACCCATTGGCGTCTCTCGACATTTCTGGGCAACAGCGTATATCCCAAATAGGAGCCTCACCTAACAATATACAATATTAAATTGCTATAACATATCTATTATAAACCAATATTGCTATGATTTCAACCCACATGCAAGTGATATTTTATTAATATTTAATCAACATTAATCATTAGACAAATCTTTTGTTCTTTCTATTTCTTCAGCCGAAAGCAACATAGAGCTTTCCAGAATCATAATAATTAAATCATTTGTTTTTGCAATACCTTTAACGTATTTGCCTTGGAAATCTTCATTGAATCTTGGAGGATCTGAAATATTTTCTGAATCAATGGTTAAGACCTCGTCAACTCTGTCCACTATAAAACCAATCATAGTATCTTGAACATCTACTACTATGATACAAGTTCTTTCATCATACTCTTTCTTCTCTTTTTTAAAACGAGCACGAACGTCTATGGTTGGAATAATTCTTCCTCTTAGATTAATAACCCCATTTACATAATCTGGTTGCTGAGGCATTTGAGTTATTTTTTGCATGCCTATAATTTCAATAACACTTGAAATATCAATTCCATAATATTCATCGTCAAGTATAAAAGTAAGATATTGGTTCATGCTTTCACCTCTTTTTATTTTTTTTATTAGAGCATCTATTGGGATCAGATCTCTAATCTTTGCAATCAAAATGTTCAAACCTAAAAATGGAATCAACATATACAATTAAGTAGATGGGCGTATGCAATACGCCCCCTACTTACATTATAAATCGTTCTTATCAATAATCAACCTAAATATGTCCCTATTCAAACCTTTTAGAATAGAAATATTTATTTTCAGTATTTACCGAAAGAATTATCACCTAAATTAATGTCCGTTACATCATTCAAAAGTCTTTTATTAGTATCCTTTGATGCAATAGAAGCAACCTGAGTATCTTTACGATTTAAATCACCGCTTAATTCAAACTCTTGAATCATGGCTTTGAGTGTTTGAGCCTGTGCTGCCATTTCTTCGCTTGCAGAGGCACTTTCTTCTGCTGTAGATGTATTGGTTTGCGTCACGCCTGATATTTGCTCGATTCCACGATTAATCTCAGAAATAGCTGTTGCTTGTTGGTTAGAAGCTTGAGCAATTTTACCTACTATTTCAACTGTATCGGTAACGCCATCTACAATTTTATTTAATGCCTCAGCTGTATCATTAGCAATTTTATAACCTTCATCAACTTTACTAATTGAATTGTCAATTAAGTCAGTTGTCTCTTTTGCGGCTTTTGCACTTCTGGCAGCTAGATTTCTTACCTCCTCGGCTACTACCGCAAATCCTTTTCCGTGCTCCCCTGCTCGAGCGGCTTCAACCGCAGCATTAAGGGCTAATATATTGGTTTGGAAAGCAATTTCGTCAATTACTTTAATTATATTTGAAATATTTTTAGAAGAATCTTTGATATCATCCATTGCTAAAAGCATTTCTTT
This sequence comes from Clostridia bacterium, assembly GCA_028279945.1. Taxonomy (GTDB): domain Bacteria; phylum Bacillota; class Clostridia; order Peptostreptococcales; family JAAYPU01; genus JAKSCF01. Next base: position 5,098 of record JANQMT010000132.1, on the reverse strand, counting down.
CATCTGGTCATTACCCATTTGAGCACCTGATTTTGCTTTCATTGATAGTTCGTTAGCTTCATCTGCATTTTTAGCATTTTCACTGGTCTGATCTGCAACCTCTGTTACGGTTGCTCCTATTTCTTCTACTGAGCTTGCTTGTTCAGAAGCACCTTGAGAAAGATTTTGGCTTGAGCTCGCTACTTGTTCTGCACCAACCTCTACTTGTTCCGCAGCCGTATTAATTTCTGTAAGAATCACATTAAATTGTTCAACAATATAGTTGATAGAATCTTTTAGCCTTATAAAATCTCCCATATAGTCTCTTTCAATTTTTTGTGAAAGATTCTTATTGGACATTTCAACCAGCATTTCTGAGACTTCTTCAATCATCGATTTCATTGAACTTGCACTTCCCTCTAATGAGCCATTCAGCTTTTTAAAGTTTTCTGCAATTGCTTTGGTATCTTCATCCGGTTCAGAAACAGTTGGATGAATATTTAAGTTCCCATTGGCAAGATTATTTAAATTATCTATAACCTTATTGATTTCACCTTTTTGATAATCCAGCTGCTTCTTAGCAACTTTTTCAGCCGTTTTTATTTCAGTAATATCCATGGCAACTTCAATAATGCCTCTCAAGTTACCATTTCTATCATTATAAGGTGACATATCTGTTTTATAATGCTTATCCAGTGTAATCCCTTCCATGACATATGTACTCTTATTCTTTATGCATTCTTCATGCATACATTCATCTTTACACTCAAATAAATCATTGCATTTCTTACCCAGCAAACTTTCTCTTTCCTCGTCAAAAGCACCGAATACAAACCTATTACAAAAACTTAAATTCATTTCTTTATCTACAATTAAAATTCCTACATTTATATTATCCAGCACATTGACAAAAGCATCTTGTATATAAGTGACACCTTCTACAATCTCTCTATATTTGCCTCTAAGTTGGGAATCCAATTTTTTGGATAAATTCCCTGACATCACTGATTCTGTAAGCCCATTAACTTCTGTGTTTAAATCATTGAGATTATCCACTACTATTTGCATACTGTCTGCCAGCACATCGTCTTCGGATTTTTTTATAATTTCTACCGACAAGTCGCCTTCGGCTATTTTTTTTAAGTTTTCAGACTGTTGTTCAACGTTCTGCACCATTCGTCCAAAGGCGCCCATGAGTTGTCCCATTTCATCTTTGGATTTTTGAACAATATTGACATTTGTGTTTCCAATCGCCAATTGATCAGAAGCATCCAGCAAAAAATGTAAAGGTAAGGTAATATATCTTCTAATGAAGAATATAGAAATTAAAAACAAGATGATGCTTGAAGCAATAATAAATAGACTAACCATAGGAATATATGCTTTTGCTTCTTCTAAAACACTATTGGCACGTATATCTACACCTACTACACCCACTACTTGATTCCTAGAATTAAAAATCGGTGAAAACGCCGATACAAGATAACCGTACTCTTCTTCATTATAATAGATCTCTGAAGTCGTTCCTTTACTAGTATTAATAGCCTGCAAAGGCTCTTCCCCATAATCTTCTTTTAAATGCAAATCGCCTAAATCTGTTATGCCTTCCGTCTCACCGGACATGGCTCCTTCAATAATATATTTATAATGGGTATCATCTTCCTCTACCATTGTATACACAAAAGCAAAGTTAGTCTTTTCTTTTACACTGCTCAACAGATCATACGTTTCATAATAATAATCATTTTTAACATTTGCTTTGTCAATTGCAGAAAATTTGTCACCATCAATAGCTGATGCAATAGAATCTGCCACTCCCAAAGCCTTACTTCCTGCCATTTTAACAAGTTGTTGCTTGTTATTCAAATAACTCATAACTCCAATAACAGATGCACTTAACAAAATCATAATAAAAACCATTAGAGAAAACTTAAAGCCTAGCGAAACATATTTAGTTTTTTTCATGCTTGTCCTCCTTATTTGTTATTCAGAATTTTAAAAATATAATAAATCCTATACAAATTTTACCATAATTCTGAAAAAAATAAAGTATATTCGACATTTTAGGCCAATTTTTGCATAAAAATGACATTCTTTGGATTTTTTTACGAGTGCATTCATTATTAAAATTAAAGCCCATTAATATTTTCCAAACGTTTCATTATTGGATGGTAAGTGAATGAAATCAGCTTTTTTTTCTTTATTTTCCAACTCTTTTATTTTTCTTCTGTTATTATGCACACCGCTTAATTTAAACTGCTGAATCAAGCCCTTTAACATTTGTGCTTGAGCGGCCATTTCTTCACTTGCCGAAGCGCTTTCTTCAGCAGTGGATGTATTGGTTTGTGTCACACCTGATATTTGCTCGATTCCACTATTAATCTCAGATATAGCGGTTGCCTGTTGGTTAGATGCTTGGGCAATTTTACTGACAATATCTACAGTATCACTAACGCCGGCAACAATTTTATTCAACGCCTCTGCCGTATTATTGGCTATTTTATATCCTTCATCTACCTTATTAATAGAATTATCAATTAAGTCGGTCGTTTCTTTTGCTGCTTTGGCACTTCTTGCTGCTAAGTTCCTTACTTCTTCTGCTACTACAGCAAATCCCTTTCCATGTTCACCTGCTCTTGCAGCTTCCACCGCAGCATTCAAAGCCAGTATATTGGTTTGGAAAGCAATTTCATCAATAACTTTTATGATGTTTGCAATATTTCTAGAAGAATCTTTAATATCATTCATAGCGGAGAGCATTTCCTGCATCTGAGTATTGCCTGTTTGAGCACCGGCCTTTGATTTCAAGGACAGCTTATTGGCTTCATCTGCGTTTTTGGCATTTTCATTGGTTTGATCTGCAACCTCAGTTATGGTTGCTCCCATTTCTTCTACAGAGCTTGCTTGTTCTGAAGCACCTTGAGAAAGATTTTGGCTTGAGCTTGCAACCTGTTCTGCTCCTGCCTCTACTTGTTCTGCCGCTGTATTTATTTCTGTAAGAATCACATTAAATTGTTCAACAATGTGGTTGATAGAATCCTTCAACTTTGTAAAATCTCCAACATAATCTCTTTTAATTTTTTGAGAAAGATTTTTATTGGACATTTCGAGCAGCATTTTCGAAACTTCATCCACCATTGACTTTATTGAACTTGTACTTTCAACTAAAGAGCTGTTTAACTTATTAAAGTTTTCTGCAATGGCTTCAGTATCTTCATCGGCTTCTGCAACAGACGGATGAATACTCAATTTTCCATTTGCAAGATTACTTAGATGATGGATAACCTTATTAATTTCACTTTCTTGATAATCCAATTGTTTTTTTGCCACTCTTTCAGCATGCTTTACTCTGCTTATATCGATACCAACTTCAATAATACCTCTCAGATTACCATCTTTATCGTTGTATGGCAAAAGGTCTGTTTGGTAATCCAGGTTTAATATATAATCTCTATCTTCAAAAGATTGTTTTTTATTGGTCTTCATGCACGCTTCATATTGACATGTACTTAGATCACATTCATAAAGATCATGACATTTTCTTCCAATCATTTCTTTTCTCTCTTCTGTGATATCCTCATAGGCATAAACATTCCCGAATTTCACATTATGTTCTTTATCAATAATTAAAATGGTTGCCTCTATACTGTCTAAAACATTTATAAAAGCATCTTGAATATAATTAATGCCTTCAACTATATCCTTGTATTTTCCTTCCAGCTTACTGGTATCAGCTCTTTGAGACAGGTTACCCTCCATTACTGACTCAGTAAGTACATTGACTTCTGAATTCAGCTCATTCAGATTATCAACGACTACTTTCATACTTTTAGCAAGAATATCCTTATCTGATTTAGGCGTAATGTTGATGGACAAGTCGCCTTCTGCAACTTTTTGAACATTTTTAGATTGATTTTCAATATTTTCAACCATCCTGCCAAAGGCTCCCATCAGTTGTCCAATTTCATCTTTGGATCTCTGGACAATATTAACGTCTGTATCACCTACAGCCAACTTATCGGAAGCTTCCATTAAACCTTTTAACGGTACAGAAATGGTTTTTCTAGTAATAAATAACGAAATTAAAAATAGAATAATACTTGAGGCAACAATAAATATAGCTGCGAAAGGAATATAAGCTTTTGCATCATTTAAAACACTATTGGCACGAATATCTACACCCACTACACCCACTACTTGGCCACTTACGTTAAAAATGGGAGAAAAAGCAGTTACAAGGTAACCATATTCTTCATCATTATAATAAATCTCTGAAGTCGTTCCTTTTCCGGTATCAATAGCCTGTAGGGGCTCTTCTCCATAATTTTCTTTTGGATCTAAGTCACCTAGTTCCCTAATACCTTCTGATTCCCCTGCCATGGCTCCTTCAATGACGTATTTATAATACTTTTCATCAGTATCTACCATTGTATAAACAAAAGCAAAGTTAGTCTTTTCTTTAACACTGCTCAACATGTCATAAATTTCATAATAATAATCATTTTTAAGATTTGTTTTGTCAATTCTAGAAAATTCATCACCATCAATAGCTGACGCAATTGAATCTGCTACCCCTAAAGCCTGATTTCCCGCCATTGCAATAACATGGTCTTTATAATTAAAATAACTTGTAACACCAATGACAGATGCACTAACAAAAATCATAATAAAGACCATAAGTGAGAATTTGAACCCAATTGAAATATACTTTTCGTCTTTCATATTGCCCTCCTCATCTCTAATTAAATTTTATGAATTTTCTTGCTTATACAAATTTTACCACATTTCTGCAAAATGTACATTAATGCTGTATCAAATTTAAAAAATATAAAATCACTACCAAACAATTTGTTATAGTAGTGATTTAAGGTTTAAAAAAATCTATACGAATCCCCTTTTTAAATAGACAAAATTATAATTTTTAATATTTACCAAAATTATCATCTTCTAAAGATTTTTCCTTAATGGATTCAGCGATATCTATACTTTCCAATTGATTTACTTGGTTTGTATTTTGGATGGTTAAATTTTTTAACTTGAATTCTTGTATTAATCCCTTTAGCATCTGTGCTTGTCCCGCCATTTCTTCACTGGCTGATGCACTCTCTTCTGCTGTCGC
>JANQMT010000116.1:0-11515 GCA_028279945.1 Clostridia bacterium | reverse complement strand
AGCAAAAGGCATAGTAAAAAGAGATGTGGTTAAAGTCATAACACCCGGTACAGTCATCAGCCCCAATATGCTGGAAGAAAAAGAAAATAATTATCTTTTATCTGTATATGTGGATGAAAATGCTTGCGGTTTTGTGTTTACAGATATTTCAACCGGTGAATTAAAAGGCGCACAAATTTCTCAAAGTCATTTTGTTTCTAAATTGGTTAATGAAATTGCCAAAACGAAACCCAGCGAAGTCATCATCAATCAAGATTTATACAACAATCAATTGATAGAAGACATCCGGTATGTTTCAGATGCATTTGTTAATACCATTGACGACTGGTATTTTAAAGAAGCCTATTGCTCAGAACAGATATTTAACCATTTTAACATCAAGGCTCTAAAAGGATTAGGATTGGATGATAAGCCGCAAATGGTTAAAGCACTAGGGGCATTATTAGGTTATTTAGGAGAAACTCAAAAAAATACCCTGTCTCATTTAAATAACCTGCAAATATATAATGTGTCCAATCATATGAGCATGGATAAATCTACTTTTAATAATCTAGAGTTGGTGGAAACCGTAGCAGAAAAGCGTGTTCAAGGATCACTGCTGGGCGTATTGGATAAAACCAATACCGCTATGGGAGGAAGACGACTTAAACAATGGATAAAAGAACCTCTTAACACCTTAAATGAAATTCAGCAAAGGTTAGACGCTGTAGAAGCCCTAATGGATGAAGCTTTAATACGTAATAATTTTAAAGAATGTTTAAAGCAAGTATATGACTTAGAAAGATTATGCGGAAGAATTGCTTGCGGAACAGCTAATGCTAGAGATTTAATTGCTCTAAAGAATTCTTTGAGTACATTACCGGATGTGAAAAGCTATCTTGAAGTATTAGACGCTGAATTATTGAATAACCTTCAAGATCATATCGATCCTTTGGATGAGATTACGGATAAGATATCCCATGCTATCGTGGAAGACCCACCTTATACCATAAAAGAAGGCGGTCTTATCAAAGAAGGATTTCATGATGAGTTAGATGTCTTAAAGCATTCTATATCGGACGGAAAGCTATGGATTGCAAATCTTGAAAATAGTGAAAGAGCACGAACCGGCATAAAATCATTAAAAGTGGGTTTTAATAAAGTATTCGGCTATTATATTGAAGTCACCAAATCGTATTACGATATGGTACCTGAAGAATATATCAGAAAGCAAACCTTAGCCAATTGCGAAAGGTTTATTACGCCTGAACTAAAAGAGGTGGAATCGAAAGTCTTAAATGCAGAAAATAAAATCAATGAAATGGAGTATGGTATTTTTTTACAAATTAGAAATCATATACAGACTTATAGCGACAAAATACAACAAACGGCTCAAGCCATTCCACAATTGGATGTATTAATCTCCTTTGCAGAAGTAAGTAATAATTTAAGCTACATAAAACCAAAACTGAACAATTCAAACACCATCCATATTATTAATGGAAGACATCCGGTGGTAGAATTATCTATAAAAAATGGTATGTTTGTTGCTAACAATACTTACATCAATGATGATGACAGCAGCTTTTTACTCATTACAGGCCCTAATATGGCCGGTAAATCCACTTATATGCGGCAAACAGCTATGATTGTATTAATGGCTCAAATAGGCTGCTTTGTTCCGGCAGAAGAAGCAGAAATTGGTGTTGTGGACACCATATATACGCGGATTGGTGCGTCTGATAATCTAGCACAAGGACAAAGTACTTTCCTTGTGGAAATGAGTGAATTGGCATATATCTTAAATAGTGCCACAGAAAAAAGTCTCATCATTTTAGATGAAATTGGTAGAGGGACCAGTACCTATGATGGCTTGAGTATTGCTTGGGCAGTAGTGGAATACTTATGCAATAAAGATAGACGCATCAAAACTTTATTTGCTACCCATTATCATGAGTTAACGCAACTGGAGAATATTATACCGGGAGTGAAAAACCTCAATGTAGATGTAAAAGAGGACAACGATGATATTATCTTTTTACATAAGATCATCGATGGATGCGCTAATCAAAGCTATGGTATTCAAGTTGCTAAGCTGGCTGGGATACCATCTGAGCTATTGGTCAATGCTGATAAGAAGCTGTTGGAACTGGAAAAGAAAAGCTCTCAGGTTGATTTAAATAAAAACAAGGTGAAAAGTTTACAGGAAGACCAGCTTCAGCTATCCCTTTTTAATAAAAATGACTCGATGATCACCCAAAAGCTAAAAGAGATTAATCTTTTGAATACTACGCCTATGCAGGCTATAAATATTTTGGAGGAGTTAATCAAACAAGCCCAGTAGAAATTATTATTTCCTAATTTATGAAAGCTTCACTCATTAGGAGTCATAAAAATAGTCAATATTAAATAATACTCTTGAATAATGATTTATGTTGAGAGACATTTGGTATAAAATTTTCATTACGAAATAAACAAAGGGTGAATAATGTAGACAATACTAAAGAAAGACGGTCAGGGCCCTAAACCTCTGCAAAGTATAGCGTCCCTTTGGTTTTAATTGCGTTGCACTCCATTAAAACTGTATTTCTTCATTACAAATTATATACCAAATATCTCCTTAAGTTAATAATATGTATCGTTCAGCAAGGTATTAGTAGAGTAAACACAAAAAAAGTAGGTGGGAAAATTGGAACATAGATCAATAAAACGATTATCAAAGCAGACGACCAATAAAATTGCTGCCGGAGAGGTGGTGGAACGGCCTATATCCATAGTGAAGGAATTGGTTGAAAATTCAATAGATGCAGGGGCTTCTTCTATTGTTGTTGAAATTAAAAATGGTGGTAAAAGTTATATTCGTATTACCGACAATGGAAGTGGTATTTTACCTGACCAAGTGGAGATGGCTTTTGAGAGACATGCTACAAGCAAAATATCGGATTCAGATGATTTAAATCGTCTGATGTCTTTAGGATTTAGGGGAGAAGCCCTTGCTAGTATTGCAGCGGTATCTCATGCGGAGCTCATTACCAAGACGCATTCTAATCAATCCGGAATTCAGATAAAATTAGACGGCGGGGTACTGAACCATAAAAAAGAAATCGGTTGTCCTAACGGAACGACCATTATTGTATCGGATTTGTTTTACAATACGCCTGCACGGTTAAAATTTTTAAAACAAGATTCTACTGAGGCTAATTTAATCATTGATTTTGTGTCTAAAATATCCTTAGCCTTTTCATCCATTAGCTTTAGATTGATTAATAATGGTAAAATTTTATTTTCAACTTCCGGGTCAGGTCAAATTTACAAAAGCATTACAAGTATCTATCAGAAAGAAATCGCACAAGATTTAATCCATGTTTCGGAAAACAATGACCTTTATGAATTGGAAGCTTATATTTCAACCTCTTCCAATACGAGAGCGAGTAAGAAATACCAAATCTTCTTTATGAATGGCAGATACATAAAAAGTCCGTTATTGGATAAAGCGTTAAATAATGGCTATCGAGAACTGGTTTTTGAAGGCCGTTATCCCATCGCTTTTCTATTTTTAAAAGTAAAACCGGAGTGGGTAGACGTAAATATTCATCCCAATAAAAAGGAAGTGCGTTTTAGAGATGAAAAAGGGATTGAAGTTTTTATAGATGACGCATTGGTCAATGCATTAAGAAGTGCCGCCGCAAGTATTCCAAAAATAAAACAAGAAAAAATCTTTGTTGAAAAAAACATTCAGGAAGAAGAAAAAGCATACGATGTCAAACAGGTTGACATAACATTATTACCGAAAACCAAACCTGTAACTTTTGATGACGTTTGGGAGGAATCTAAAATTGAACCAGACAAGAAAGAGGTTTTAAAGGTAATAGAGCTAAAAGAGCCTGAAGTCGAAAAGGCTGCCATTCAGACTAAAGAAGAGCCTTTTAATCTACTATCACTTAACATTTTAGGGACAGTTTTTGGCACTTATGTTGCCGCTTTTGATCAGGAATATTTTTACCTCATCGATCAACATGCCGCTCATGAACGAATATTATATGAAGATTTATTCAATCAATATTTAAATGCAAGTACAAATACTCAAAGACTTTTAAGTCCTTATATATTAGATTTGTCCGCATCGGATGCTCATAACGCTCAAGAGAATATTGAATTTATTCAAAAACTGGGTTATGAAATCGAAGCTTTTGGGAAAAATTCTTTTATTGTAAAAGGTGTTCCAAGTATGCTAAAGTTTAATGAATCTAAAGTATTCTTAGAAGACATTATTGAGAGTTTATCGGTTAAGTTAATGACTCAGCAAAAAGATCAGATAGAAAAAGTGATTCGCAATGCGTGTAAAAAAGCTGTCAAAGCCCATGATTATCTTAATACCAAAGAAATAGAGCATATGATTTCACTTCTGGCTAAGACCAATAACCCATTTTCGTGTCCTCACGGAAGACCTGTTTTCATAAAACTGTCAGAGCATGACATTGAAAAAATGTTTAAGCGTAGTTAGGGGAATAAGATGAAAGAACCGGTTATTATTATTGTTGGTCCTACTGCTGTCGGCAAAACAGACGTTTCCATTGAGATTGCTTCTGAAATCCAAGGGGAAATTATATCTGCCGATTCTATGCAGATTTATAAGTATATGGACATAGGCAGTGCAAAACCTACACAAGAAGAGATTAAAGACATTCCACATTATTTAATAGATGAAATTGACCCTTCCAAGCCTTTTTCAGTTTCTGATTATCAAAAGCTTGCAAAACAATATATCAAGCAGGTGGTGGACAAAGGTAAGGTACCGGTGGTTGCAGGAGGAACAGGGCTTTATGTCAATGCCTTATTATTTAAAATGGATTTTTCATCTATGCCTTCCGATACGGGTTTTAGAGACAAATTAGAAAAAGAAGCCGAAGAATATGGTAATGAGCATTTGCACAATCGATTGAAAAGCATAAATGCACAATTGGCCGAAAGGATACATCCCAATAACGTTAAAAAAGTCATTCGAGCTATTGAGGTATATGAGCAAACGGGAGAAATAATAAAAGAATTTGAAGAATCCTTCATACCCAATGAAGATTATAAATATATTCTAATAGGACTAACTCGAGATAGAGAAGAACTGTATGATAGAGTGAACAAAAGAGTTGATATCCTTATAAAAAATGGACTGGTGGAGGAAGTTCAAGGATTAATTCATAGAGGACTAACCGAAGAAAACATATCTATGAAAGGAATTGGATATAAAGAAGTGATAGGATATCTTCACCATGAGTATGACTTAGAGCATGCCATTTGGCTCATTAAGCGAAATACCAGAAGATATGCCAAAAGACAGCTTACCTGGTTTAAACGATATAATGACATAAAATGGTATAATTTATCTGAATATAGTTACAAAAAAGATATCATTAATGATATACTATTAAATATAAAGCCTCAAATAAAGAGATAGGAGGATACAACATTGAAGAATTCAATTAACTTACAAGATGCGTTTTTAAATCAAGTAAGAAAAGAAAAAACAATGATTACTGTGTTTTTGATTAATGGCTTTCAAATCAAAGGACTTGTGAAAGGATTCGACAGTTATATTATCATACTTGAAGGTGATAATAAGCAAAATATGATTTACAAGCATGCCGTATCAACCATTATTCCTAGTAAAAATGTATTTTTCAACCCAGACACTTTTAAAGAAAATGAAGAATAGGTCATTTGAGAGGAAAGGATAAAGTGTCCAGTAAAAAGATTAAGGTACATAATAAATCGGACAAACCTGATAATATTGTTATCCGAGAAAATGAAATAATTGAAAACTGTATTGCATTGGAAAAGCAATTACCTTTATTCATGCAAGATTTTTTCATTTATCTTAAAAACAATGTACTGCCTACAACCAGATATTCGTATCTGTATGATATTCATTTTTTCTGCAGATATCTGATTAATGAAACGAGTATCATAAATTCAGATTCCATTAGAGATATTACTCTAAAAGAATTCAACAGCATTTCTTCAAGAGTCATTAATCACTTTATTGGTGACTATTGCAGCAGGTACAGTGTTGAAAAAGATAATATTATTTATATATATGAAAATAGCAACTGCTCTCTGTCAAGAAAGAAGTCATCTATATCTGTGCTTTTTAAATTTCTGTACAGAGATGAATTAATCGATAAAAACATAACAGATGGTTTTAATCCCATAAAGCTTCCAAAAGCCAGCAGTCGAGAAATAAAAAGGCTTGATATCGACGAAGTTAAAAGGATGCTGGATGCAGTATCTACCGGAGCAGGGTTAACAGACAAAGAAGTAAAATACTGGCGAAAAACCAAATATAGGGACAAGGCTATTTTAGTATTATTTATTACTTACGGGCTAAGGCTCAACGAGCTTTATCAATTAAATATATCATCCTTTAATTTCAGCAGAGGAGAATTCAAGATTTATAGGAAAAGAGGAAAAGAATCTGTTATGCCTTTAAATCATTCTGTCGAAACGGTTATAAAGGATTATGTAGCTAATGAACGTCCAAATGAAGATGAAATTTTAGAAGAACACCAAGATGCGTTGTTTTTATCGTTACAAAAAACACGCATGACTGAAAGGGCTATCCGAAAGCTTGTGAAAAAATATACATCCATTGGTTTAGGAACCAATAGAGACAGCGGGTACAGTCCCCATAAATTAAGAGCGACGTGCGCGACATCATTGATTGAGCAAGGTAATTCAATTTATGATGTACAAAACCTTTTGGATCATGAAAATATTACAACGACTCAATTGTATGCGGCTCATAAAAAAAATGCTAAAAGAGAACTGGTTAAAAATTTTGAATGGCTGGATGAATATGAATAGATTGAGTGTAGGGGCGTATTGCATACGCCCATTCATTTTGTATTTTTTTAAGAGGAGAAACAATCATGTCTACTAAAGCGACACAACTGTTAACACAGAAATTAGGGATTGATCTCAAAATAATTGATTTAATCAATGCGGCAGAAAAGCAGCTTAAAGATCAATACAATGATTTAGATGATATTATGGAATATAACCAATATAAAGTCTTAGAAGTATTTCAAAAATGCAGAATCAGCGATATGCACTTTAATTGGAATACAGGTTATGGTTATAATGATATTGGTAGAGAAACATTGGAAAAAGCTTACGCAGAACTATTTGAGACTCAAGATGCTATTGTAAGGCCTATTATTGTCAATGGGACCCATGCCTTAACACTGACCTTAACAGGTATTTTAAGACCTGGGGATGAATTGATATATTCTACGGGTAAGCCATATGATACTTTAGAAGAAGTCATAGGGATTAGAGGCGATAACAACGGTTCTTTAAAAGATTTTGGCATTACGTACAAACAAGTAGAATTAACGGAAGAAGGAAAAATTAATTTTGATGCTTTAAAAAATGCCATTACCGACACAACAAGAATGGTCAGTTTGCAGCGTGCAACAGGTTACGGGTGGAGAAAAGCCATTACCATTTCCCAGATTCAAGAATGGGCACAATTTGTAAAAGGTATACGTTCAGATATCATATGTATGGTGGACAACTGCTATGGTGAATTTTTAGATATTAAAGAGCCTACGCAAGTAGGCGCAGATATAATGGCCGGATCATTGATAAAAAATCCGGGCGGAGGCTTGGCACTGACCGGAGGCTATGTGGTGGGTCGTGAAGATCTGATAGAACAAATATCCTACCGAATGACTTCACAAGGCATTGGAAAAGAATGTGGTTTAACCTTTGGGCAAACCCGCAACATGTTTCAAGGTCTTTTCATTGCACCAAGAACCGTCAATGGTGCAGTCAAAGGTGCTATGCTGTGCTCCAAAGTTTTTGAAAATCTAGGCTATGAGGTATGTCCTAAATACGATGAACCCCGCAGCGATATTATACAATGTATTAAGCTGGGTACTCCTGAAGCAGTCATTGCCTTTTGTCAAGGTATTCAAGCAGCAGCCCCGGTAGATGCCCATGTAACACCTGAACCATGGGATATGCCCGGATACGAAAGCCAAGTCATTATGGCTGCAGGTGCTTTTGTTCAAGGGTCTTCCATAGAGTTGAGTGCAGATGCACCTATAAGAGCACCTTATATCGTATATTTCCAAGGGGGAATAACATACGAACACTCAAAATTTGGTGTCATCAAAGCATTACAGGCTTTAAAAGATAAAAACTGTATTCATATGGATATTGTTTAACTGTGTCATTTATTCAATTTTAAAAGGAGTTTTCAAATGCGAAAAGCTAAACTTTTTATGATCATCGTTATATGTATTTTTTTACTTATGGGTTGTACCAAAACAGATAAACAGCTGGTAATCGACGACTTCAGAAGTTTAAAAGTTGGCATGACCCAAAAAGAAATAATAGAAAAGTTTGGTGAACCGGATGGAACAGGGTCAGGTTTTTACTTAAATTATTATGAATTAGAGAATAACACAAAAGTTGTATTGTATTTTGATGGTGAATCAAAACTAACGCATGTAAGGTATTGGGTATCAGAAGATAAATATACAGATATTATAAGCAATGAAATATAAAGAATGGAGTTGCATAACGTATTTATAGGCTTGTGATAACTTATAAGCTATGTTATGATGTAATTAAATTAAAATATCATTTAAAGTTTATCTTGTTGGAAGACGAATGAATGGTTGATAACCAGTCACAAGTAAGTCAGCATTCACTTTAATAGGGTGGACGTTGACTTTTTTGAATCGTTAAAGAGTTTTACGAATACTAGCTTTTCTTTGAATTCTTGGAAAGTTCTATTTTCCTTGAAATTTTTCACATGACGAATCCGTTTTATTGTTTCATGTTACTATCAATTTTTTCTTCTTAAACACTAAATAAATTAAATTATGGTTTGGGCGTATTATAATGTAGAGATAGGGGGAATGAAAGTGCAATTACATCAGGTTCAAGAAAATTTTCAAGAAAAGGAATTGCATAAAGAGCAAAAACTGTTAGTTCTACTTATGTTTCCTTTGAGTTTTTTTATCTTCGGATTAGGGATAAGTATCCTTGATAGTGGTTTGAATGCTTTGGCTGCCGGATTAATAAAAATAATTACTTCACCCACATTACTTATTACGGATTTTTTGATGCTGGGAGGTATAGGCGCATCTTTTATCAATGCCGCAATTATAGGTTTTATTAGTTTATATATATTGAAATATTATAAATTGAGAATAAACGGATTACTGATCGCAGCATTTATGACGGTTATAGGGTTTTCTTTTTTTGGCAAGAATTTGTTCAATATAATACCCATTTTTTTGGGGGGCTATTTGTATACAAAATACCAAAAAATACATTTCAGAGATAGTATATTAGTCATCATGTTCAGTACGTCATTAGCACCCATAATAAGTCAACTGACTTTTGCTAAAATATTACCTCAGCATTTGGCTTTATTGTTAGGGCTTTTTGTCGGCATTTTTATTGGATTTATTATTGTACCTTTATCAGCTCAAATGTTACAATTTCATGAAGGTTATAATCTTTATAATATTGGATTTACATCCGGAATTCTTGGAACCGTTATAACCAGCATATTTAGAAGTTTTCAGATAGAAATTGATGCAGTAAACATTATTTATAAAAGCAAAAGTTGGAGTATTGTAGGATTACTCATTTTTTTGTTTATGTATTTGATTGTGGTAGGTATTTTTATTAATCGGGATGCCATTAAGGGATTTTCAGAAATATTTAAATATAAGGGAAGGCTAATCACAGATTTTACGCATTTGATTGGATATGGTATGACTTTTGTAAATATGGGTATTATGGGCATGTTAAGTGTATTTTATGTTATAATGATTAAAGGTGTTATTAATGGCCCTGTGCTGGCAGGTATCTTTACGGTTGTTGGATTTTCTGCTTTTGGTAAGCATTTAAAAAACTGTTTTCCAATAATAATAGGTGTTATCTTTGCTGCTCTTATTATGGGGTACGACTTATCTTCAACAGGCTTAATCATCTCAGTATTATTTTCAACGACACTAGCACCCGTAGCCGGCACCCATGGTCCTGGTATTGGAGTCATAGCCGGTATGCTTCATTTGGCATTAGTAACCAATGTTGGTATCATTCATGGAGGTATAAATTTATACAATAATGGCTTTTCAGGCGGTTTAGTCGCAGGCTTTTTATTACCAATCGTGGATGCGTTTAAGAGGGAGTGAAATAAAAATGCAACATGAAATTAAAAGAATAACTCGAATCGTGGACGACACACTTACGCTGTTTATGGTCAATGATGCTGAAGAAATAGACCTAAAAATTAAAAAAGATAAAACAAAAACAACGATTACTTTCACCTACAATAATTGTAACTTAAGTGATGCTTATATAGAGAAACTGGAAAAGAATCTTAATATACAGAGGCAGCATGAAGTAGAAGAATATTGCTGGAAATTAACAGGTGAAAATGAAACAAATGAAGATTTGTTTTTAGTTGGAGCTATGATTGATCAAGCTTATGTTACAAAGAAAAATGGGAATCTATATATAGAAGTAGTCAGAAATTACGAGTAAGTCATCTGCCTTGTTTAATTCTATATTTGAAATGTTATATTATCTTTTGAATTAAAATAATTCTTAGCAAAAAGAATAAATGTTTGAATGAGTATATTATCAGCGTCTTTATCATACATGGTAACACTAATTGGCCGCTCCACAGGAATGCCCGAAACATTTAGAACCTTAAGACCCTGTGTTCTTAAGTCTTCTTCAAATGAGTATTTTGAAATCAGAGATATGCCAAGCCTGCTGATAACTGCTCGGCGAATCATTTCGGTTTGATTCATTTCAAGCAGATTACTTGGATGTACATTGTTGGCTGAGCACCAATTATCGAATTGTAGTCTGGTGTTTGAACCTTTTTCCCTGATGATAAAACACTCGTGGATCAGGTCTTTAGGGCTCAATTGTTCGGCTAAGCTTATTTTCAGTTTAGAACTGGCGACCCAAACCAATGTATCATTATTCAGAACGGTTGTCTTTAGACCTTTTGCATTTGGAATGGATGGTGTCAAGGCTAAATCAATCTTGTTATCCATAAGGTCTCCGATGGTAATAGAAGTATTGTCGATTTTGAAAGATAATTGAATACCGGGAAAACTCTCTTTATATTTTTTGATCATGGATTGAATTACATAAGTACTAAATGAGGAAGTAGTACCTATTCGTATGCTTCCAGAAGAAAGTCCTTTAAGGTTGTTAATTGCCTTGAGACTTTCTTTTTTTAAATTTAAAATGTCTTTGGCATAGTTTTGGAGAATGTTACCGGCAGGTGTTAAAGTAAAGTTACGTCCCGTTCGCTTGAATAAAGGATTGCAGGTATGAATTATCAATATAGAACCATTTATTTAACAAAGTATTAATATTACTAATACTTTCTATTAACGTAAGCGTACAATAAAAGATGTATTCTCATAATAATAAATAAGTGAGACAATAACTTAGAGTGCAACACTTTTAAAGTATTTGTAAGAGTTGAAAACAC
>JANQMT010000095.1:0-43936 GCA_028279945.1 Clostridia bacterium | reverse complement strand
ATCTCCAAAGGCACCGGAGATTCCGTTGTTGATTTGACATTAGAACTGATTACCGCTTGTTTGCAAGCACATATGTCCCCACCCATCTCAAAGGTAAAGCAAAGTCTTTTTGACGATGTTATCAAATATATACATGGAAATTTAGATGATCCTAACTTAGGACCATCTATCATTGCCCATGCTTTTAATATTTCCACACGCTATCTGCATCAATTATTCTCTTCTAAAGGCATTACGGTTAGCAGCTGGATTCTTGATAAAAGATTGGAGCAATGCCGCAGGCAATTAATATTAATGGATCATTATAAAAACAATATTACCAGCATTGCTTATCAATGGGGTTTTAACGATTCTTCACATTTTAGTAAAGTGTTTAAGAAAAAATACGGTATATCACCAAGTGACTACCGTAAAAGACATTTCTCCAATATGCATTAATAGTATCTTCATAATATTTATTTTGAATATGGATATTTACCGTTCCATACAATTTCTTTATATCCTTTGGGGTCTGTGTCCCCTTCTGTGCTAATGAAAAGTATCCTTGAGTTTTCATTCATCTTCAGCGCTTCAACCATCTCACTTAATGCTTCATTCTCAAGCATTATACTGGCTAAGCCCACTCCCACAGCGCCTGACTCTCCCGATACAATACTTGGGTCTTTATTGATTGCACTTGCTAGAATTCTCATTCCTCTGGCTGAAACATAATCCGGACATGATACATACATGTCTGCATAGTCCCTTAATATTTCCCAAGAAATAATATTGGGTTCTCCGCAGGCTAACCCTGCCATAATTGTATCCATATCTCCTGTAACCGCATGAGGCTTTTTATCATCAGCCAATGCAGATTTATAAATGCAGGCTGCCTTATCAGGCTCAACAATAGTAGTAATAGGTCTATCGTCACCAAACTTGGCGGCTAAATATCCTAAAATTGCGCCCGGAAATGCGCCTACGCCTGCTTGTAAAAATACATGAGTGGGTTTATCCATTCCTTGTTCTGTTAATTGCTCTAATGCTTCATCCATAATAGTAGCATACCCTTGAATAATCCAAGTAGGAATACCCTCATATCCTGCCCAAGCTGTATCTTGCACCAAAACCCAGCCATTCTCTTTTGCCTTCTTATGGGCAAGCCTTACTGCATCATCATAATTGAAATCGGTAATAGATGCTTCAGCCCCTTCTGCCCTAATATCTTCAAGTCGAGATTTTGCAGACCCTTTTGGCATATATACCACCGACTTATATCCTAATTGATGCGCTACCCAAGCCACACCCCTGCCATGATTTCCATCGGTTGCTGTGACAAAAGTAATCTCTCCTGCTTTTTCTTTAATCTCTTTTGTTCTCAATTTGTCAAATGTAAAATCCTTCATATCCAGGTTGATTTTATCACTTAAATACTTTCCTATTGCATAAGATCCTCCAAGGACTTTAAAAGCATTTAATCCAAACCGATAAGATTCATCCTTTACCCAAATCTGACTGACATTTAAAACCTTTGCTAAACGGCTAAGACTATGAAGGGGTGTAACCTCATATTTGGGAAAACTTTTATGATATTTTCTGACTTCTTTTACCACTTTTTCCGTAATAAAATCTGTTGAAGCTTTATCCCCACTATTTCTTGCTCTTTTACTTAAAACCCATTTGATTTCATTTAAAATTGACATAGTCTAGCTCTCCTTACTTTAATATGGTTTTATATACATAAATTAAGGTATCCATACAATTGGAATTATATCATATAACTGAATGATTGGGGTAACGACTATTGTTTTACGATTCTAGCATATTGACTTTTAGTAATGAAATAAAATATGCTATAAACCAATGCGTACATACCATACATCAATGCCGAATACATCAATACATTAAAGTAACTGTTTTTAACTTGTATCATATTGGAAAATACCAAAGTATCTGCTGTTTTCATGGCAAATATACTATGCAGAACACCAACGAGTAAAGGGATTAAAAAAACCGGAACCAGTCGTTTTGTTATGACCTTTCTTTCTATTTGTTCATCTATTCCTATTTTTCTTAAAATTTTATATTGATGTCGTTCGTCTTCTGCCGCCATAATCTGCTTAAAGTAAAGTAAACTGGCTGTCATTAATATAAATACTGCACTCATAAAGAATCCTATAAAGCAAATTAACCCGAAGCTCTGTAATGATTCATCATAGTTGGCATATGCAGTTCGAAAACTGCCCGTATTGCCACTTAATATTTGTACCAGTTCATTGTTAAGCTCCCTTGAATGCAACGCATTTTTATAGTTAATAAATGTCGCCTGGTCATACAGATTGCCGGCACCATCTTTATCTGTTATGTCACCGTTTTTCAATAGGTCATTAAAGTCATCATCGCTTATGACAATGGTGTGAATCGCACCTAAAGATAACAAACGTGATTTTATTAAAGATGTAACGGTTAAAGTTTTATTGGTAAAAGTAAGTTCTGCTCCGGTTAATTGATCAATTACTTCATCACCTATATATCCATTAAGGTATATTGCTTCACCAGGTTGAAGCTCTACAGGCTTACTGGTGCTTTTTGATATCTTTATCAGCTTATTATAGTTAGATTGAGAAAATACTCTAAAGTAATCCTCCTCCGTTATTTGAAACGTAGTAAACTCTGCATTAATACGCTTAACCTTTGGTTGACATGTATACCTTTGTGTTGTAAGTTCGTTGGTTATTTTTCTGCCATGGCTATGGATAACGTTTTTTACATCATCTAATACTTTTTCCTGGCCGCCATAAAAATATAAGTCATAACCGATTGTATCATAAGTATTAATTTCAATATTCTTATAAAGTGTATATCCTGTAGCTATTGCAGTTGTAGCAACAGCAGAAAGAACTGCAATGGTTGCCATAACACTTCCTACGGATTTCATTCTATGTGAAAAAGCAGATGTAGAAATTAAAGTAACGCCTTTATAATAATTCCTTTTATTCTTTTTAATGATGTTTAAAACTTTAGGCATTCCACCCCAAAAGAACAAATAAGTGCCGCTGATGACCAGAACCAGTATAGGGATTGCCGACATAACCACTGTTCTGCTGTTAGGACTTGCGGCTAAATAATATCCGGCCCCTATTAATGCAAGGGATAGAATCAAGATAATAACAGAACCTTTTGATCTGCCTTCAGATACTCTATGTGCCTTAAATAAGTCCACCAATTCAAAACGATTAATGACTCGAAGCCCCGATAACCCCATTAAAGAAAATATTGCCATAAAGATTGCTGCTGTAATGAAAATGGCTTTAATGGATATGGTAAATGCAACATCGCCTTTAAAAGACGCTATAGCAATGTTGAGTAAAGTCATTGCCAAAAGCTTAGAAAAAAATATCCCTGCTCCTAATCCAATAATCAAAGACATCCACCCTACTATCATGGTTTCCCAAAATAATAGTTGACCAATCCTGCCGTTGGTCATCCCAAATAATGCGTAAGTCGATATTTCTTTCTTTCTGGCTTTTATAAAGCTTTTATTAGAACTTAGGAGAAAAAATAATACGAATACCATAATAATGATACCAAAGCTTTTAAGCAATGCCTGATATCGAGCATCGTAAGTGAAAGCCATTATAACATATTGGTTTTGCATCAATGAAAAAAAAGAATAGGCGGTAAATACGCTAAAGCTAAGGGAGAAAAAATACATCATATATCTTTTAAAGTTTCTTTTGATGTTATTGAATGCTAATGTCGTCAGATTCATTTTTCCTCACCCCTAAGTACGCTCATGACGTCAATAATAGAATCAAAGAATTCCTTTTGATTATCGCCTGCATACAACTCATTATATATTTCACCATCTCGGATAAACATAATTTTTTGACAATAACTTGCTGCAAAAACATCATGGGTCACCATAAGTATGGTGGCTTGATAGGCTTGATTAATATGCTTCAATATTTCCAATAAATCTTTGCCGGATTTTGAGTCAAGATTTCCTGTCGGCTCATCTGCAAGTATCATTTTAGGATGCGTAATCAATGCACGACAAGCAGCAGCCCGCTGTTGTTCTCCTCCCGATACTTCATAAGGATATTTTTCCAACACTTTTGTAATCCCCAAATCCTTTACAATTTTATTGAGCTTTTCTTCTATGATCTGGACATTTTGCCCTTTTAAAGTAAGGGGTAAAATGATATTTTCTTTAAGTGTCATGGTCTCAAGCAGATTATAATCTTGAAAAATAAACCCAATATTGTCCATTCTATGTTTTGCAATTTGTTTTTTATTTAGAGATGCAACATCTTTTCCATCCATGTAAATTTTACCTGTTGTGGGCTTGTCTATACTTCCTAATATATTCAACAGTGTTGTTTTTCCGGATCCCGAAGCACCCATTACACCTATGAATTCGCCTTTGTTCACTCCAAAGCTTATACTTTTTAACGCCATATACTGCTTGGAGCTTTTCTTTGAACCGTATACTTTACTAATATGTTGTACTTTTAATATCTGCATTTGTTTACCTCCATATGATTTAGTAGAAAATTTTCACCACCTACTAAATCATACACCTTATACCCTTTTTACAAAATCGAATGACCTTACATTTTAGGCTTTCTATCTTACATTTCTGTCATGTGAAAATATAGCCGGTATTCTGTATAAGAACTATACAGAATACCAGCTAGGTGTGTGCTGAGTAAAGGTTAACTCAAATTGAGCATACTGACCATATTCTGAATCTACCGTTAATTGATGACCCATCCTATCACACAATTTTTGAGATAGATACAAACCATAACCGGTTGCTTTCATGCCGCTTCTGTCTTCTGATGATGTATAGCCTTTATTAAAGATTTGACCTATATCTTTAGGCAAAATACCTTTTCCGGTATTTTTGATCTGTATGGTGGTGAGGTTGTTTTTCTTATAAGTATTGATCGTTACATCTCCATTAATAGGCGTATGCTTAACTGCATTTGAAATAATCTGAGAGATAATGTACGCACTCCATTTTTCATCTGTCAGCACTTTATCATTATTATCAGAAATGGATATATTGATTTTTTTATAGCTGAAGAAGCTGGCAAATTTTTTCAGAGCATCCCCAATAATTTTTTTAGTGCTGACTTCAGCAATTTTATAATCATTATAGAAAGTATTGGACTTAATATGATAAAAAACGGTTTGTGTTGATTGTTCTATTGCAGCTATTTCAGTATCCATTTTTTCATAATATCTTTCATTCAAATCGTGGTCATGGCTTTCCATTATGAGTCGTAATGACGCAATGGGAATTTTAACATCATGAATCCATTTAGTTATAAATTCTAATTCTTCGGATAACTGTGTATCCATATTGGCTTTATATGTTTCATATTTCTTAACAATATTTAGAAAACTTTCTGCATATTCTCTATCCATAGGGTATGTAAAACCATCCAAATCATCTTCTGAAGATGCGTTGAGACTGCAAAATTTTTTAAATTTTTTCAATCGCATATTATATATTGAATAATCTGCTGCAATAAAAATGATCAAAATCAATATAATTCCGGACATAATATAAGTTGCGTTAGATTCAGATACCGTAAAATTGTTATCTAATTTGTATACTGAAAATGAAAAGATAAAACAAACCCCAATTAAAATATATGTCAGCCATTTTTCTTTTAAATAATTCATAAAACTCATATCAGTTTATATCCTTCTCCCTTAACTGTTTCTATGCAATCTGAAAGTCCTATATCTTTTAGTTTTTTACGCAAGCGGTTAACATTAACCGTTAAAGTATTGTCATCCACAAAACTTTCGTCATTCCATAGTGCTTTAATCAAACGTGATCGTGTCATAATTTTACTGGGATTTCTAATTAATAAAGATAATATTTTACATTCGTTATGGGTTAAATGGATGTCTTTCTCTTTAAAAAAGACACGAGCATCCTCAATATTTAGAATCATATCATTGTGCTGCAGTACATTTAATGTCTGGTCGCTGTAGGCGTAGGCTCTTCTTAAAGTAGCTTGTACCTTTACAATGAGCATATCCAGAGAAAATGGTTTTTCCATATAATCATCTCCCCCTTGGGTAATGGCACGTATTTTATCACCTTCCGTATCCCTTGATGATATAAAAATAATAGGCACATTAGAAACCTGTCTAATTTTAGAACACCAATAAAACCCATCATAATATGGCAAATTGATATCCATAAGAACAAGGTGGGGTTCAAAAGTTGTGTACTCAGAAAAGACATTATAAAAATCCGAAACAATCACCGCTTCATAGCCCCATTGATTCACTTTATTTCTTATAATTGAAGATATGGTTGCATCATCTTCTACTATTAATATTTTGTACATCAAGCATCACTCCCAGTCTTTAGACTTACCACCTAAGTATAGCTGAATTATACTTCTTTTTTGCTATTATAATCAATGAATTTTTTATAACCGTTCACTTTCTTGCTGTTGCCGTAACCTTTTATTCCGACTTTCCTTCAATCGATCCAAATGGATACTTTCTTACGCATACCCATCCAACAATAATGGTAGCAACTTCAGCAAATACTAACGCCAGCCAAATACCCGAATCTCCAAAAATCAGCGGTAACAGGATCAACCCTGCAATAAGCGCTATTAAACTCCTTGATACTGTCAGCACTCCGGATATTATTGGTGAATTGATAGCAGTGTAATAAGTCGCCAGAGTTATATTTACGCCGCTGAATATGAATGCAAATGCAAAAAAATCCAATATATACGCCGCCAGCTTTATCGTTCCTGTCTCTTTAACAAAAATACCGGCCATACTTTCACCAAACACCAGAGAAGCCACACACAGCATGACGCCTGAAACCAAGTTTGCATATAACGATATATTTCGCAATCTTTTAACTCTGCCAAGTTTATCCGCACCTAGATTAAAACTCACTCCGGATTGAATTGCGTCGGCAAAACCATAAGATATAGCTGTTGAAATGCTTGAAATTTGAAGTGCTACCGCATATGCAGCCACACCATGTATACCGATTTTTTTTATTATGATAAGATTATATATGAATCCTGCAATAGATGCTGCGGACATACTCATCAATTCAGATGATCCATTAAACAACATTGCCCCAATTTCTTTTCTATTGAAAACCGGTACAGAGAACTTCCATGAAGATTTAAATCGGATGGCATAGATCATTAATATCCAAGGCACTAATTGTGAAACACCTGTTGCAAGGGCAGCACCTTTCATGCTCCATCTTAAAACACCTATAAACCAATAATCCAATAATATATTGAGCACTGTCCCGCTTAGCATAATCATAACGACTGCAGCAGGGTCGCCGTCTAATTTCAAAAAAAATGAAAAAGCAAAGGTCAATAAAAAAGGTAAAAAGAATAAAGACAATATTTTTATATAATCCATCATATATTCTGCTACTCTACCTTCGGCACCCAATAAACCTGCAAATTTACTGCTTAAAGCTATTAATAGTATCGTCGATGTGACCGACAAAATACTCAATAAAGCTATTGTAACATTAAAGTAGTTATTACTTTTTTCTAACTCTTCTTTTCCTTTATAAATGCCTGCCAGTGTCGTACCACCTATAGCAACCATTACTCCAATTCCCCCCAGGAGCATTGAAATCGGCATTATCAAAGTAATTGCAGATAATCCTTCAGAACCAACATATCGTCCAATAAATACTGAATCTACAAATCCGGCGGTAGTGTTTGCCAGCATTACCAATATAGATGGAACCGCATAGCCCCAAAATATCTTTGAAGTTTTATCATTTCCTAAGTCGATGCTTCTTTTTTTTAGTTGTTTCATTTTGTAATTCACCTCTACGTTGGATATTATCATATTTGCTTTAATCATTATATTTCTTTATAATAAACCTTAAAGTAGGTTTAATGTCAAGAAAAGAGGTTAAAAAATGCGTAAATATTTAATCATTAGTGAGCTTGCAGCTTTAATGAATATCTCAACGTCGAGTATACGCTACTATGAGCAGCAAGGACTCATATCCCCTTACAAGATTGATGATAATGGATATAGGCTTTATGATTATGATCAGATCGATAGATTGGAGATGATTCTATTACTTAGAAAGTTAGATGTGCCATTAAAGCAGCTCAAGAATATCATTGATAATTATTCTATAGAAAGTTATATAGAAACCTTAAATAATTCGTTGAAATCTATAGATTCAAGAATAGACCAGTTAAAGAGTAAACGGAAATATGTTGTTCACAAATTAAATGATGTTGAAAGGTTAAAAAATATAAAAACCTCTTATGATGTGGTATATATGCCTGAAAGAGTATTATATTGCTTCCATACAGGAAAAATATATGATTATTCAATTAAGGAAACCTACGATATAAGTTATAAAAATATTGATTATCTAAGCATCTATCAAGATGGCTATATGATCCCTTTAGAGCATGATATTTTTAGTTTTTGTATGCTTAAAACCCCTGAAACGGGAGCTGTTGAGCATTTTAATACGATAACGCTTCCGGAAGGTTATTACTTAAATTATGGTTTTTTTATTCAAAGTTATGATGAAATTGATATTGAAACACTAAAATTTTATGATTATATGGAAAAAAATAAATTATCCCCTAACGGAAAACCCATTATTATTGAAAATACGACTACAAATTTGTATCTGGATACCATATATCTCAACCTACAGATTCACATATAATTGTCCCCAGTTTTTCAGACTTTGCTTTCTGCTTCCTTTGAAGATGGGGTTGGTGCATAACACAAAATTATCTTCTTCGTCTCTCATTTCTATTCTCATCCAGGAATAGTCTTTTCCTGACCATATGGTTTCAAATTTGTAAATACCGTCACAGTCTATTTTCTCAGAGTTAATGACTTCACCATTTTGCAAATACATTATTTTCAGCTTTTTATTTAAATTGGTTATCCCCAAAGTATATCCAATTTTTACTGCTTTATCTTCTGATGTGAATATTTCTGTCAGATCGCTTCCCGGATAATATATATGGTTATCTGCCATTATTTTAATATCTAACACTGGACCTCTTGAAATATATACTCTGCCTTTTTTAACAGAATCTAATATCTCATCAGCAGACAATGCATTGGCCAAAACAAATGTACCCGGATCACCGATTAAATCAGGAGATCCTCCGGCTGCATAGCTTTTACCTGGAAGTAAATGTGAATCGCTCCCTCCTATCCCCCATATGTTGTGTCCGTCATTCCACAGCGTATTCCAAAGTGTCAATACTTTATCATTGGCATCTGCACTACCCGGAAACGTTGGTGAACAGCATACTTCGATGGTGTTGATTTCATTCAGCTTAGTCTCTTTAAACTGCCAGCTCCAAGGGGACAGCATACAATGGTTGATAGAAATTAAAGCATTCATTTTCTTAGCTGTATCCATAAGATTGCTCATACCCTTTTCTGTTTCTAATCCATTATCATATAAATGCTCTGCAAGATTCACCCATTTTTTTATTCCTAAAATATTAAAATGACCTTTAGTCGATGTAATTTCCACCCCGGGAATAACAAGACAGTTTCCGGTTGTCCATCCTGTTGGTATAATATTGTGCTCCGTTACCACAAAAAAGTCTAATCCGCTTTTTTCTGCTTCAATTATTTCTTCATCCGGTGACATTTCACCATCTGACAGTCTTGTGTGGGTGTGAAAATCTCCTTTATACCATTTCATTGTGTCATTCTTTTTTTCTGTCCAATCATAATCCTTTAATGTAAGGCAATTGTTTTCCTTTTCATAATTTACCCATAAATGATTTCCCAATGATAAGATACTTGTATTTTCATTAAGGATATCGTTGCCATATTCTATTTGAATTTCATAGTCACAACTTACTTCTAACTTTGTTGGATGATATTCTGCTTCATATGAAAAAAAATCCATTTTCCATGTACCTATTGGTATCGGCCCTGGATATACGCCCATACTGCATTCTTTTTCATCTATCACAATTGTTTTCCATGCCTTTCCATGAAGATATTGGAGTCTAACAATATGATTAGAATCCCATAAAACACATCTAAATTGATAATCTTCTCTAACATTGAATTCAATTTTCAAGGTTTTCACTTCATTTTCTATCTGAAATTCATGTGAAAAAAGATAATGGTTATCATCCTTATTGAATGTACCGCTGAATTTGATTTCCATATCATCACCTGCTTAAGAGATGTCAACCTGCCACCTCTTTTCTTTGTAATTCTTATAATGCAAACACTACAGAACTAAGATCACTCCTAGTTCTGCAGTGTTTATTCAAAATCTATTTGTGAAATAACCGTTATCTTTTTAAGAGCTTTTCTGTAGATTTTTGCGCCTCATCCAGTGCATCTTTTGCTGATACCTTTTCAACAAATACTCGATCAAGGGCTTTATTGATATATTCATCAGCTATTTGATTCCACTCACTAAATTTGGGCTTAGCTTTAACATATTGAAGTTGATCAAATGCAGTTTTAGTGATTGGATGTTCTTCAATAAAATCTTTCATTTCATCTTTAGCCGAATGTCTAACAGGCAAATAGCCAAGTTGCTTACACCACTCTGCTGTCTCTTTACTGCTGGTTACAAATTTCATGTACTCCCAAGCCACACGCTTTTCTTCATCTGTAGCATGAGCAAGCATAGAAATATTGCCGCCTCCTGTTGGAACGCCACGCTCTTTTCCTTCAAATTTTGGGAACATGACTGCTTCAACAGCATTTTCATCATACCAAGCTCTATCTGCACTTGACGTTACAGCCATTGCAGCAGTACCGGCATTAACATCATCCACGGTTGCATACCAGTATGCCCATCCTTCTCCGCCATAGTGTGCCATAGCGGTTTCATCTTTATTGAACATATCCCCCCAAAGCTGTAAAGCTTCTACAGCCTCCGGTGAGTTTACTTTAATATCTTGGGGATTATTGGATAGTTCTCCGCCATTTGACCATACAAGTGATGGATACAGCCAATGCCATCTAGCCGGCTCAAATCCATATTCTACGGCTCCTTTTTCGACCAGCTCAATTGCAACTTCTCTTGTACCTTCCCAAGTTTCAAGACGACTCACATCAATGCCATTTTCATTAAATACATTTTTATTGTAGTATAATATCGGCATACTTTTATTCAATGGAAGACCATACAAGTTTTTACCTACTGTAAGCTCTACCAATAATCCTTGTCCATAATCTTCAATGTCAAAATGATCTTCTTTTATCCATGCATTGATGTCTTCTAATTGCCCGGCATCACCAAATTGCTGAACCGTATTATCGAGTAGTTGTGCTAATACCGGAATTTGCCCGGATTGAAGACCTAGCTGGATTTTATTAGCTACAGCCGGATAGTCATCGCATAAAGTGATATTCACTTTCATATCGTCATGCAATGCGTTAAATCTATTGGTTTGCTCTTGCATAAATTCACCATAAGTACCGGTTAAGCCGGCCCAAAACTCAATTTCAATGACTTCTTTTTGAGTGGATTCTTCTGCACCGGCACTATTTGCTTTAGAATTATTACATCCTGTTAAAACAACTGAGCACAATAACATAAAAACTAATCCCAATAAAACTATTCTTTTCTTATTAATCATGGTTGTTCTCCTCTTTATTATTAATGAATTATATTATTTTTATGGTTTTAAATGCTTAGTCCTTTAGCCCTTGATGCATCACTCCTTTAACATAATATTTTTGTAAAACTAAGAATAAAATGAGTACGGGAAGTATACTGACCGTATTAGCGGCCATCATCTGCGACCATTGAGTCCCGTAACCGCCTTCGTTCTGCACAAACTTTGCCAATGCTAAGGACACAGTCCTTACCCTTTCACCTGAAGTAATAATCAACGGCCATGTATAACTGTTATATTGATATGTAAACGTTATAATCCCAAGTGTTATCATGGTGGGAACCATAAGGGGCAGTACGATTCTAAATAAAATTGAGAGATGGGAGGCCCCATCGCATTTTGCTGCTTCTATAATGGATTTTGGCATTTGTTTAAATCCTTGATTCATGAGAAATATTGAAAATCCTGAAATACAGCTTGGTATGATCAAACCTCTAAATGTATCCAGCCATTGAAATTTTGCTAAAAGTATATAACCCGGAATTAAAGTCATATGTGTAGGCAGAAACATAGAAAATATAAAAATAACAAACACTAATTTTCTTCCTTTAAAATTTGTAAAATTCAATGCATATGCTGCTAATGCCGCCAAAATAACCGTCACAACAGAAATCGTTAAGGCTACAAACAGTGTGTTGGCAATATAGCTGTCAAAATTGTATTCTTTAAAAACTTTAATATAATTGCTCCATTGAGGATTAGACACATGCAATGAAAACTTTGATCTAACGGCTTCTTCTTGAGTTTTTAAACTGGTTACAAACATCCAAGCTAAAGGAGCCCCCATCATCATACTAATTGCAATCAAAGAAAAATATCTCAAACCTATTCTTAATTTCTTCTTCATACCTTTTCTCCTAATCATTAACCCATTTTTTCGAACCCATAAATTGAATAACGGTTAGAATGATTAACAGTGCAAACAATACCATTCCAATTGCAGATGCATATCCAACATTAAAGAACTTAAAAGCACTTTTATAAAGGTAATAAACAATAACCATTGAAGCGTTGGATGGACCGCCTTGTGTCAAAACGGATATCTGGTCAAATACCTGCATGCCTTCTATTAACGACACAACGGTTACGAAAAATATGGTGGGTGATATACTTGGTATGGTGATACTTTTAAATAACTGCCATTGATTTGCCCCGTCAATTTTACCGGCTTCATAAATAGAATCCGGAACGGATTGTAAGGCCGCAAGAAAAAACATCATGTAATACCCAACAGCTTTCCATACGCCCATGATGATAAGAGCCGGAAGCACCGTATCTGTAGACGCTAACCACCCAAGGCTTGGTAATCCGATTAAATTTAATAATCCATTAAATAATCCTTCATCTACATCATATAAAGCCATCCATATAATAGATATGGCTACCATTGGCGCGATTTGTGGTGAGAATATGATGACTCTAAAAAAACCTGCGCCTTTCAGCTTTGTATTTACCAATAAAGCCAATAAAATACCCAAAAGCACAACCCCTAATACATAGGATAAAGAATATATTCCGGTATTTAAGCAAGTCTTCATAAAATCCGCATCCTCTAGTAAAAATTGATAATTTTCTATACCGATAAATTGTCTGGCACTGATCATGTCCCACTCAAAAAAGCTTAAAAACATAGAATAAAGTATTGGAAATATCCAAAACAATAGGATAATACTAAAAGCCGGTATTATAAAAAGCCATCCTATTGAGTTTTCTGAACAAACAACCCTTTTCAAGCTTTCTTTAATATTATCCATATATGCCGATAGTGATTTATTCCTGGATAATGATCTTGATTTTGAAAGAACACTTGTAACCAATTCAGGCATCGACAATCCCCCCAATCTAAATAAAAGTTGAAATGCTTATATCATTACACCATTGATTTTTTATATGACCACAACAATTTATACCTATGACTGTATCCTAACTTGTCGCCAAATTTTAAGTGTTACAGCCATGTTAAGCTTAGGTTAATAAATAATAATATTTGCTGTAAATTTGCTGTAAAAATTTTTCACATTAAAAAAATGTCCTATTATTTAAGACATTTAAGACCGAAGATTAAATACTTTGCAATTGAATGCAGCTGCATAAATATCCGTTTTCGAATTAATTTAGAGAAAATTTGATGGCAGATAGACTATAAAAGCCTAACCGCAAATGTCCCAATATTTTAAGACATTTGTGAAAAATCCATAAAAAACTTTATTCTATCCCCTCTCATTCTTGCAATGGTGTATTCTATCGGCTTTTTGTTTTCTTGCATATTCACAGTTCTTGTGATAAATAATGGATAATTGGTAGGAATGTTTAATCTTAAAATATCTTCATGGTTTGGAAATGTTGTTTCTATTGAATAGTTTTTGCATACCGGCGTACATTGGTATTTTTCTTTTAATATTTTGTGCAGTGAATTAAAATCATCTAAATGCAAGCTTAAATCAGGCACAAGCTTTTCAGGTAAAGTGGAAATATATAATGCTATAGGTTCATGATCAACATAGCGGATAATGGTTAGCTTGTATGCTTTATCACTATCATTTAATTGTAACGCTTCCTTTTCTTTCACATTTGGAACAAACAATGACCAGTTTAAGAGCTTATTGTGATATTTCTTTTCCAGTTTGGTTAGATTATCTGAAAAATTGCCGCCTGTCTTTACCGGATATTCAATGAATATGGTTTTGTCGCTTACATAGCACCCTCTTCCTTGGGTAGAGTGTAAATATCCTAAATTCTTTAATCTTTCTATGGCTTTTCGCACTGTATATCTATTTACTTGAAACATTTTACTCAGCTGATGCTCAGTTAATATTTGGCTTCCTATCTCAAATTCACCATTTTCAATATTTTCGATAATATACTCAGCTATTTTGATATAATCTTCCATTATACTTCTCCCCTTTATTAAACATATAATATTGGTTCCCTTAAATATAATATTTTAAAATTAATAAATAATTAATATTATGTTACAACCAGGTAAAATTCTTTAAAAAGCACTGGCAAGTATTGCAAAAAAATAGTGATGGGTACAATAACCCATCACCAGATATAATGATTTAATCTCTAAAAAATCAATGAGTGGTTTCGGCAAGGTATTTTTCTTCCAACAATTTATAGTCGTTAAGATCCAATATATCGTTGAGTTCACCAAAGATGTACATGTTATTCAAATACTCAAGGGTACTTCCCTTTTCTTTTAATTCCTGCATCAATCCCACCATGGCTTTACTATATACTCTGCATGCTGCTCCTGGATATATGATGATGCTGTAGCCCAATGCCTTTAATTCATCTTTAGACATAATAGGTGTTTTGCCGCCTTCCACCATATTAGCCAGTAACGGCACTTCATTAAATGTGCGGCATATCTTCTCCATCTCTTCTTTAGATTGTGGTGCTTCTATAAATAAGGCATCCGCACCGGCTTCTACATATGCCTGTGCTCTCTCTAAAGCAGCATCCAAACCTTCACTGGCTCGTGCATCGGTTCTTGCTAAAATCATAAAATTATCATCTTTTCTTGCATCACAAGCAGCCTTAATTTTTCCAACCATTTCATCTGTTGACACCAATATCTTACCTTGCATGTGGCCGCATCTTTTAGGTAAGGATTGATCTTCCAGCTGTATACATGCTATGCCTGCTTTTTCATATTCTTTTACCGTTCGAATAACGTTTATTGCATTGCCGTATCCCGTATCTCCATCGGCAATAATGGGAACTTGAGCTACATCATAAATATAAGAAGCTCTCGAAACCATTTCCGTCATGGTAGTCAATCCTATATCGGGTTTCCCTAACATGGTATAGGATACACCTGCGCCGGTCATATATAGGGCTTCAAATCCTACCTTAGTCGCGACTTTTGCAACTAATCCGTCATGAACACCCGGGATTAGTAATATATCGTTACCGTTGATTAATTCACGTAATTTCTTTCCTGTACTCATATTATTTCCTTTCTTTTGACGATTTAAATTTGTTTTTAATATAATTAACCAGCCCGCCTTGTTCCAATATTTGTCGAACTTGTTCCGGAATTTCGCTGTATTGATGGATTTCATTTTTTGATACGTTAATGACTTGAGATTTTTCAAAATTGCAGACAATAATATCTCCATCGTCGATACTTTCGGCTATTTCTTGTGACTCTATTGCCAATATTCCTAAATTAAAACAATTTCTAAAAAAAATTCTTCCAAAACTTTCTGCAATGACTACTTTAATGCCTGAAACTTTTAATGCGGTGGGTGCAGATTCCCTGGATGAACCACATCCAAAATTTTTACCACCTACCACAATATCACCTTCACGAACCTCTTTTGAAAATTCGGGCCGAATATCGATGAAACAGTAATCTTTTAGTTTTGAAGGCTCATCGTTCCAGTTTGCTAAAAATTGGCCGGGAACCATATTGGTTGTACTGATATTATCGCCAAATTTCCATGCAATACCTTTGCTCATATTCTAACCTCCCTTGGGTCAACAATATAACCCGTTAATGCGGATGCTGCCGCTGTCAACGGTGATGCTAAATATACTTTGCTGTTTTTGTGGCCCATTCTACTCTGGAAATTTCTATTGGTTGTAGATATGGCAACTTCCTCATCAGCCAATAAGCCCATGTGGCCTCCAAAACAAGCACCACAGGTAGGTGGTGTAATGATTGCACCTGCTTCAATAAACGTTTGTATATAACCTTTTTCAATAGCTTGCAGATATATTTCTTGCGTCGCCGGAACCACCAAGAGCCTTACGCCTGGGGCCACTCTTTTACCTTTTAGAATATCTGCTGCTGCAGAAAGGTCTGATAATCTGCCATTTGTACATGAACCGATCACCACTTGATGCACTTTGACACGGTTAAGTTCCTTTGCAAAAGCAATATTATGGGGCGAATGCGGCATTGCTACTACAGGTTCTATAGAGGTTACATCCATATGATATATTTTTTCATATTTTGCTTCTAAGTCGCTTGAATACAGCTTTATATCTTCTAAGTCACATTTATCTTTTAAATATTCTAATGTGGCACTATCCGGATTGATAATGCCATTTTTAGCGCCTGCTTCAACTGCCATATTACATATGGTAAATCGATTGTCCATATCTAAATTTTCAATGGCTTCACCTGTAAATTCCATTGCTTTATACAATGCGCCGTCAACACCAATTTGACCTATGGTGTATAGAATTAAATCCTTTCCGGTTACACAAGGATTCATGATTCCGCTGTAAACAAATTTTAATGTTTCGGGCACTTTTAGCCAGATCTCTCCGGTAGCCATTGTTGCGGCAACTTCTGTAGCTCCTAATCCTGTAGAAAAAGCTCCCAGTGCACCATATGTACACGTATGAGAGTCACTGCCAACCACTGTCATTCCTGGTTTAATCAGCCCTTTCTCAGGAAAAAGTGCGTGACAAAT
Organism: Clostridia bacterium; assembly: GCA_028279945.1. Classification (GTDB taxonomy): domain Bacteria; phylum Bacillota; class Clostridia; order Peptostreptococcales; family JAAYPU01; genus JAKSCF01. The sequence continues at coordinate 26,841 of JANQMT010000095.1, read as the reverse complement.
ACCGCCTTTTCCTGGTTCAAAAAAATTGGATATTTGATATTTATCTATAAAGTAATATAAATCTTTTAATTGTTTTGCAGCATCTAACGTAGGGCTGGGAACAAAGTGATCTACCGTAAAAAATATTTTATCTTTATCAAAGACTTTATCCACTCCCATTCTTTCCAGACTTCGAAAAGCAGCAGTAGTGATATCATGCCCGATAATCCCGTCTACTTTGATCACTATAATTTCGCCCGGCTTAACATATTTTTTCCCTGCGGCAGAAGCTAATATTTTTTCCGTTATGGTTTGGTTCATAGTTAATGCTCCTTTTATATGATTATCCAGTAAAACTTAACTGTAAGGTTTATCTTCTGAATGGTTGTTGTTAAATACATGCTCAGAATGATCATTTCATAACAACAACCATTTAAGAAAATTCCGTAATTACAATAGATTATTCTGGTTGTATTGATGATCTATGAATGGTTTTAAAACCATTGGATTTATGAAAGAATAATGGGCATAAAGATTCCCGACCATAAAGAATAAATGGCTAAAGCTGCTAAAGTAATAACCGCTCCGGCTTTTTTCAAATCGTTACGAGTAAAATAGTCCTTATCATAAACCATTATCAACTGCCCGCCTTGATGAGGAAAAAAAATGGCCAATCGACAAAATACGTAGGTTACCCACCCCACACCAACCGTATGTTCAGGTGTCAGCCCTGACGCAGCTCCAAGAGCCAATGCAATAGGTACTAAAATAGTAGCTGCCGAAGTGATGGATGCAATGCCTACTCTGACGATAACCGTCAATATGATCATGATGGCTAACACGCCAAAATACCCTGTTACATTGAAGGTTTGTAACAGACGGACAAAGTAATCAATGACACCAAATTCTCTTAGAAGGGAGGCATACCCGTAGGCTACTCCAATAACTACAAATCCACCCCACGCAATTTCTTTGCTGTCGCGTTTCCAATTTCCGGGTCCAATTCTAGGCAAAAATAAAATCACAGTACTTGCCAATAAAACGATAGCCGGATGTACATGGTGTATGCTGTCTGTCACGAACATGAAAATGGTTGCTAATAAAGTAACCAGGGTATATTTTTCTTGATAAGTCATTTTCCCTAACTTAATTAATTCATCGTTTATAAAATTTATAGGAATATCATTTACGGTTGTAGGAAATAGTCTGGTTAATATCAACCATGAAACAAATAATAATAACAGTGCCGGTAAAAATAACAATGCAAAACTGCTGCCCCATAATTGAGGTATTCCAGTAAAGTCTTCTATTAAACCACCGACCATTATGGTTGCTTCCGCACCCGTTAAAAATGCGGTTCCCATGATAATAGGAGCTAAAGCTACCGTAATCCAGACTGCTTTTTGAAAAGGATTGGGTGGATTGTCTTTATCTGTAACCTTAGCAAATTTGAAAGGATCTTGTAAACCTTCCGCAATGGACATATACGTTGCACATCTTCCCATGGCTGTGGGGACCATCATTGAAGTAGGAATATCAACGATGAAAAAAGCCGCTAATATTTTGGATGCATTGGCGGTTTTCGCATTGGCTGCAAGTTTTTTCATGATGACATATACGATTCTTTTAGCTAATCCACTGGATTTTACGATTGCTGCAAGGGCTGTTCCTGCAATAACCGTAACGGGTACGGTGCCTGAAAATCCTTTTAAAGCTAATTTAAATGCACTTTTCATGCCGCCGGCTTGAGAATAGTCCGCTACGGCAAAAGTCATCAATACGATTAGTAAAAACGCTGATACAGGATAGGATAAAGCCCCTCCTACCCAAATAACGACCATTACAATTAGCGTAGCCAGCAGCCTTTGCCCATAAATATCCAAGCCCGTCCTCGGAGCAACGATTAATGTTAACCCTCCTAAAATCAAAGCCAAAACAAGTATCAATATTTTTTTCTTTTCCGAATCCATATTTTTACTCCTTATTGTTTTTTAACTCAACAAAAAAAAGTCATAAATAGTATTTTTCATTAATTGCATTGACTTGACTTTCGGTATCCGTTATGTATAATAAAATGGATGTCTCTCTTGAACATATACCTATATGAAAACCGGCAAGAGTTCTATAGTATTATTCAAGGGGGATGTCGCTTTTATTTTTAAAATACCGCTCCATTTTTTATTGATATTTCTCGAGATAGCTGTAGAAGTTTCTTTTTTATTTCTACGATTAATTCTTCCGTAAATCTAATGGTTGGACCTGAAACCGTAATACTTCCCTCTACTTGTTTATCGCTGTTGAAAATAGGACAAGAAATGGAACTTGCGCCCTCTGCCCGTTCACTATGTGAAAGCGCATATCCTTTTAATCTTATCTCTTTTAAATCATCCATTTTTTTTATTCTTACTTCTTCTGTGCATTCATCTAATATATGATTAATGGCCTCCTGAGATAAGAATGCCAACATAGATTTTCCTGAAGCACCATATTTTAAATCACAAATCAATCCAACCTCAACAAAATTTCTTATAATTCTTTTGGATTCAATGCATTCAATACAAACCCTTTTCCCATGTTTTAAAACATTGAGATTTACGGTTTCATCAAAAAGTTCCGATAACATTTTCATATAGGGTAATGAAATTTTACGTAGATCGATTTGATCTTTATATAAAGATCCATATTGAAATAATTTCATTCCCAGTTTGTATTTTTTACTTTGAATATTTTTGTCTAAAAAGCCGATTTGCTCCATAGTATTTACCAATCTAAATACAGTTGTTTTTGGAAAACCGGTAAGTTTTGTTATATCACTGATCCCTAATTCATTATGATGTTTAATAAATAAATCGAGTATATCAACGGTCTTCATCAACGAACCATTTAATGATTTTTCTTCACTATTTATCAGTTTCACCTCCTTGTTCCAATATTCGGAACATAGTTCCGTTTTTGTTGAGTTGATTTTATTGTATTGGAAGAAGACATAAAAGTCAATGCATTTTCTGATGAATCATTTCAATCTTAGTCCAAATATCCTGCAGCACTAAAAAATTAAACCATAAAAAAAAGACGCTTGAAAAAAATTTCTTTCAAGCGTCTTTTGATCCATTTATTATTTTTCGGTTTTTTTATCCCAATCATCGCAAGTTAACAATCGATATTTTTCTAGTCCGGCTTTTAAGATGCACATTGCCTTGGTTAAGTCTTTTTCGTTCAGAACATAGGCCAATCTTATTTCATCTTTACCTAATCCCGGCGTTTCATAAAATCCTTCAATAGGCGCAAACATAACGGTTTCATTATCGATATCAAAGGATGTAAGCATCCATACTAAAAATTCTTCTGCATTGTCAACCGGAAGCTTTACGGTTAAATAAAACGCGCCTGAAGGTTTTCTGCAAACCACACCTTCTATTGGGCTTAATATATCATAAACAATATCTCTTCTTTTTTGGTATTCTTTTTTTATATCATTAAAATATGTGTGAGGTAACTTATAAAGCTCAGCAGCGCCTACCATATCCAATGTAGAACATGATAATCTCCCTTGACAAAGCTTCAAGACATGGTCCAGTAACTCTTCATTTTTTGTGAGCAATGCGCCTATTCTTGCGCCACAAGCGCTAAAACGTTTGGAAACACTATCGATAAGAATAACTCGATCGGTTACATCAGGCAATTGGCCAAAGCTGGTTACAGGCGTGCCGTTATATACAAATTCACGATACACTTCATCCGAAATGATAAAAATATTATGTTTTTTTGCAATATCAGCAATCATTCTCATTTCCTTTAAAGTTAACACTGTTCCGGTAGGATTCCCGGGATTGGTCAAGAGTATTGCTTTGGTTCTTTTGGTGATTCGATTTTCAATCTCTTCTTCCCTTGCAAAGTGAAATCCATTTTCTGCTCGGGTGGTTATGGGCACTATTTTGGCCCCGGTGCCTTTAATAAATATATTATAATTAGAATAGTAAGGTTCCGGAACAATGATTTCATCGCCTTCATTTGTAATACTTAATAGTGTGAAAGTCAAAGCTTCACTACCACCATTTGTTATTATGATATTCTCATCATCGAAAAATACATCATGTCGCTCATAATATTTCCTTATTTGGGTAATCAGTTCAGGAATACCTTGAGAAGGCATATATGCTACAATCTCATCCGCAAAGTTTTTAATGGCATTAATAAAAACATCCGGTGTTTTTATGTCGGGCTGACCAATATTTAAATGATAGACCTTTTTCCCTTTATTTTTCGCATCCTCAGCATATTTATAAAACTTTCTGATGGGGGAATGATCCATGCTTTTTAATTTTCTCGAAAACTTCATTTTTTTCACCAACCTTTAGCCCAGATTATTATTTTTTGAGTTCTAAGTGCGCACTTTCCACAGTGTCTTCAACATTATGGATTGAGTCACAGCTCTCTTCTGATTTTTGCAAATGTAATAAGTACTCGATATTGCCTTTAGTCCCTGTCACAGGAGAAAATGTTAAAGCTTTTACTGCAAAGCCTAATTCACTTGCAAAAGATGTTATTTTATGAATGACTTCAATATGTATTTTTTTATCTCTTACTATACCATTTTTACCTACTTGTTGTCTACCCGCTTCAAATTGGGGTTTAATCAAACAAACGAGTTCACCGTTTTCTTTTAGTAATTCATAAGCTACAGGTAAAACTAAGGTCAGCGAAATAAATGAAACGTCAATGGAAGTAAAATCTATTGGATCCGGGATATCCTCTTTAGTAACATATCGAATATTGGTCTTCTCCATATTAATAACTCTGGAATCATTTCTTAGCTTCCAGTCCAGCTGCCCATATCCTACATCTACAGCGTAGGTTTTTACAGCACCATTTTTGAGCATACAATCCGTAAATCCTCCTGTAGATGCGCCTATATCTAAAGTAATATCACCCTCCATATTGAGCTGAAAAGCTTCAATTGCTTTCTTCAGCTTCAATCCGCCTCTGCTTACATAGGGGCAAATATCACTTTTTATGAAAATATCTGACGATTTACTCACCTGTGTTCCCGCTTTATCTATCTTTTGATTGTTAATATAAACAATACCTGCCATAATGGCACGTTTTGCTTTTTCTCTGGTCTCATATAATCCTTTTTCTACCAAAAGGACGTCCAGTCTTTCTTTTTTTTCCATTGGCTCACCTATCCATTACCTTTAATGCGTTGTTCACAATGGCCTCTACAGTTAATCCATATTTTTTATCTAATTCTTTAACCGAACCATGCTCAATAAACTCATCCGGCCAGCTCATCATCAACTGATTAATGCCCTTCAATTGATTTCTTTGGATTAAGGAAGCAATGATATTTCCAACACCACCTGTAAAAGTATTATCTTCAACGGTGATAATGTTTTTAGTTTTATTGATAATCGGTAATATGGTTGCCTCGTCTAATGGTTTGATAAAACGTGTATTGATGACTGAGGCTGCGATATCCTTTTCTTGCAATATTTCTGCTGCCGCGTATGCTTGTTCAACCATTCTACCTACTGCTATGAGACAAATATCTGAACCTTCTTTTAATATTTCAGCTTTTCCTGTTATTGCATAATCTTGACTGACATATGACATATCGCCGGCTTTGCCACGAGGATATTTGATAACACATGGTTGATCTAATTTGACCGCGTACGCCATCATAGCTTGTAGTTCTATACCATCCTTCGGTGACAGTATTGTCAAATTCGGCATATGACTTAAATAAGAAATATCATATATACCATGATGGGTTTCACCATCTTCACCTACAACACCGCTTCGATCCACACATAATACAACCGGTAAATTTTGTAAACATATATCCATCATAATTTCGTCATAAGCTCTTTGTAAAAATGTAGAGTAAATGGACACCACCGGTTTCATTCCATTGATTGCCAAACCTGCAGCAAAGGATACGGCATGTTGTTCTGCAATACCAACATCAAAAAAACGATGAGGATGTTTATGAGAAAAAGGCTTAAGCCCGGTACCATCTGTCATAGCTGCCGTTATGGCTACGATCCGTTCATCGCCATCAGCTATTTTTACCAGTTGATCACCAAATACCTTAGAATAAGTAACATGATTTGAAGATTGTTTTACCACTCCGGTTTCCGGATCAAACGGAGCAATTCCGTGAAATCTATGAGGCTGCTTTTCCGCATTCAAATAACCTTTTCCTTTTTTAGTAATGGTATGGATAATAACCGGACATTCCAAATTCCTAGCATTTTGAATCACGGAAATCAACTCTTGGATATTATGTCCATCAACAGGTCCTAAAAAAGTGAATCCAAGTTCTTCAAATACGATACCGGGAACCAAAGTATACTTCACAGCATCCCGAAATTTTTCTAAGCCTGAATATATGGTATTTCCCGCTTTTGGTATCTTGTTGAGTATTGATTTGACTTGTTTCTTAACCTGAGTATACGCAGGAGCTGTTCTTAAACCTGTCAAATAAGACGATATCCCGCCTATATTCTGTGATATAGACATTTCATTATCGTTGATGATAATAATAAAATTAGAATTCTTATATCCTGCATTATTCAAAGCTTCAAATGCAATGCCGCCTGTAAGTGCCCCATCACCGATGACCGATACAACCGAAAAATCTTCATTTTTAATATCTCTTGCTTTTACAATACCTAATCCCACAGAAATAGAGTTGCTGCTATGACCTGCATCAAAAATGTCATGTGGGCTTTCTGCTTTTTTAGGAAAACCACTCAATCCCTCAAATTGACGTAAACCATCAAATTGATGCCATCGACCCGTTAATATCTTATGTACATAGGATTGATGCCCTACATCCCAGATTATCTTGTCATAGGGCGTATTCAGCACGAAATGCAGTGCAATGGTAAGCTCTACAATTCCCAAATTAGAGGCTAAGTGTCCTCCGGATTTAGATACTTTTTCGATTAAAAAATCTCTGATCTCACATGCCAGTAAATCCAATTCTTTTTCAGATAAAGACTTTATATCATCAGGCGACTTTATATTCTTAATGTAGTTCATTCCAATTCATCCTTTTATCTTTATCGTAATATTTTTAATTTTAACGTATTTTCTATACTATATAATATTCTTCCACAAATTTTTATAATACCCTTAGAATAATTAATGGCAATATCTTTTCCTACGGCTTTACCACCCACTGTCAAAGATGCTGCCAGACTACTGACTAAAACAGTAAATAACCCAATATTTATATATGGATATATTTGAACCGCCCGAACCACTATAAAAGTAGCTGATGCACCACTGATGATGCCGCATATATCTCCAATAACATCATTACATATATTGGACACTTTGCTGGCGTTTTTTATCATTTTTATAGACTGTAAAGCACCTGCCACTTTTGCAGATGCCATAGAGTGAAATGGGCGCTCATCTACTGCTGTTACGGCAATGCCTATTATATCGAATATAATACCCAGGAAAATAATGGCAAGTAATAATAAAAAAGAAAAAAACATGTTGACATTACGCAATATTAGGTCAGAAAAAAAACTCATAAACACCGATAACCCAAAAGTCCATAATGTTATGAGCATAACCCATTTTAGTCTGATATATTTTATTTTAATTTCTAATTTTGATTTATGATTTTTCATTTATTCACCAATTTAAATACTACTAAAATTATACTACGAGTGGCAGTATATTGAGTAAACTTTACGGCTTAGGTCCAGTAGGATTTCCCAAAAAAATACTGATAAGTCGCCTAATCAGCGGTTTCCCTTCAAATTTTTCTTTGCCCCGTCGCCGGTAGCAAGACTGGATTGCCACTAAGGCCGTACTATAATCCCCAATATACTTCATAGTAGAACAGTCTAGGAGATTTCCTCTACAGATACATCATTTTTTTATCCTCTTTTGCAGTTCAGGTTTCGAGCAACAACGGTAAAAAGTCCCGGGCCCTGGTCCTTTATTACCTGATTTTTGCTATCTACCATGCTCCACTCAAGGCAGGCTACGCTGTATTAAAGACAATCTGCAATTGGTCCTTACTTACAGGTTTATCCCAAAATAAAATTTTGAGTCTCCACGAAGAAAGGGTCAACGCCCACATGCCATTGTGGATCGCCCCCGCTTCTTACTCCCAATAAAAACCCCTAACTGGGCGTTAGCAGCCAATATCAGGAACTTCATCGATGTGCCCTACAACGGATTTTTAGCCCCGTCTTCAAAAATGACTCCACTGACTAGAATACTGCGCCACTCTGAGAATACAATAAATTATATCACATTATTATATTATTTCAAATAACAATGTTTGCTATAATAATACCCAAAAATGCGCCAATCAAAACTTCAAATGGTGTATGTCCGACTAATTCCTTCAAGCTTTGCTCACCAATATGCTTAAATTCTTTTAAATCTCTTATCATCTTGTTAAGTATATTGGCTTGAATACCAACAGCACGTCTTACACCTGAAGCATCATACATAACTACCAAAGCAAAACATAGTGCAATAGCATATTCTGCAGAATCAAAGCCTACCTTTAATCCCACAGCAGTAGATATTCCCATTACAAAAGCTGAATGGGAACTGGGCATACCTCCCGATCCCACAAATCGAGTTAAATCTAATTTTTTGTGTTTCAATAAGTGAAAAATAAACTTAAGGATTTGTGCAATTAGCCATGCTAAAACTGCTGTCATAAATATATCATTGTGTAAGATCTGGTACATTGCATTCAAATATTTTTCCTCCTTAAAATCCTCTATCCATTAATCGCTTTAACAATGCCTTTAAAAAATCAGTACCTTCATACCGGTCTAATATTTGATAGGATTCTTCATGAAGCGCTTTTACCTTTTCTTTTGACGCCTCTATGCCATAAAGAGAAGGATAAGTTGTTTTTTCATGTTTGATGTCGCTTCCTAAAGATTTCCCCAGTAATTTTTCATCACCGCATATATCTAATATATCATCCGTTATTTGAAATGCAAGACCAATATTTTTAGAGAACAAGGTAAGATTTTTAAGCAGGGCTTCGCCAGCGCCTCCTAAAAACGCTCCTGCTCTGACAGATGCCATAATCAAAGCTGTTGTTTTATTCATATGAATATATTCCAAATGCTCCTTTGAAACCCGCTTTCCTTCAGCTTCAATATCTGCCATTTGACCTCCAATCATGCCCTTGCAGCCGGAAGCCGTAAAAATTTCTCTTGCAGCTAAAATTTTATTTTTAATATTTTTAAAGTCACCCATATGGTGATATATGTCATGACATATCATTTCCATAGCCGAATTCAATAACCCGTCACCTGCTAATATTGCAGCAGCTTCACCATAAATTTTGTGATTGGATGGCTTTCCTCTTCTATAGTCATCATCATCCATGGCAGGCAGGTCATCGTGAATCAAAGAATAAGTATGTATATATTCTATAGCACAAGCAAATGGCATTGCATTTTCAGTGTCCCCTCCACAAAATTCATTGGTTGCCAGTAACAAAATGGGCCGTATTCTCTTTCCCCCTGCGTTCAGGCTATATAACATCGCATCATACAATGTTTGAGATTTGACATCAAGGGTTGGTAAAAAAGATTCTAAATTGCTTTCTACCCATTCTTTTTTCTGATTGTATTGGGTCTCAAAATTCATTATTTTGTCTCCTCCAGAGCATTTACATCTTTATTGTAAATCTTAATTTTTTGGTCTGCTTTTACAAGCATTTCCGAACAAATTTTATAATATTGTATCCCTTTATCATATAACTTTAATGAATCTTCTAAAGATACTTGTCCATCTTTTAATTGATTTGTAATCTGCTCAAGCTCATTTAAAGCTGCCTCAAAGCTTATATCCTCTTTGGTATTTATCATTTTAGACTTCCTTTCTTTTTTCCTTTGAATCCACTGTTGTTGATGCCACACCATCGGTTAACATAATGTTTATACGGTCACCTTCATTGATCTGATCTACAGACTGAATAAAGTGACCTTGTTTGTCGGTTACAGCTGCGTAGCCTCTTTTTAGGATATGTTTTGGATTCAAGTTTTCTAGATTAGAATGATATTGTTGTATTGTATAATGATGCCGTGATACTTTTTCTGACATTGCAGAGAAAAGATTTTTATATAATTGTTCCGTCAATATTTTTCGATTTTCAATTCTATATTCTATGAGCGAAGATATTACTTTCATGTTATGTTGATTCAGTGCATTCTTATGATCTGCTATAACCTTATCCATTGAAAAGTTCATATCTTTATAAAGTTTTGCCAGATATTTTGCTAATTCATTGGTATCAGATACAATCATTTCGGCAGCGGCAGTAGGCGTAGCCGCACGAGCATCTGCAACAAAATCAGAGATTGAAAAATCGGTTTCATGCCCAACTGCAGAAATAACAGGAATTTTCGAGTTATAGATGGTTCTGGCAACGATTTCTTCATTAAAAGGCCAAAGTTCTTCCATAGAACCTCCGCCTCTACCCACAATTATAGTATCCACATCAGAAAAATCATCATTGATCAACTGAATGGTTGCTGAAATATCCGATGCTGAATATATCCCCTGCACTAAACAAGGAAAAATTAAAATATCAACCATCTTGTTTTTTTGTTGGATAGTGGTAACCATATCCTTTATTGCTGCTCCCGTTGCTGAAGTAACCAATGCTATTTTTTTAGGAAATCCGGGAAGCATTTTTTTATTCAGTGGATTAAATAATCCTTCTTTATCTAATTTTTCTTTTAATTTCTCAAAAGCTATATGTAAATTACCCATACCACTAACCGCAATATCCGTGACATTAAGAGAATAATTACCGTTTTTCTCATATACATATATATAACCGGAAGCCGTTACTTCCATACCATTATCCAATGGAAATTTAATAAATTGAGTATTTTCATAGGCAACAAAACAACTTAATTTGCTATTGCTGTCTTTTAGAGTAAAATAAATATGTCCATTTCCGTGATATTTAATGTTTGAAATCTCACCTTGTACAGAAATATTCGTTAAAACAGGATCACTTTGAAGAATTCTACGAATATAATTATTAACTTGTGATACCTTTAAAGCCTTTAATTTCATCTCATCACCATATACCCTAATTAGTAATTAATTGATCCATTCCCAAAGCAGCTATTCCAACTGCATTATCTGTTGACAGCTGAGGGTTTGAAAAATAAACATTAATATCTCTATTTTTAAAATGATCTGCTAAATATCGTCTAATGGTTTGACTGGCGGAAACACCGCCTACTAAAAGGATATTTGTACTTTTAGCTTTGGAAACTGCATTTAAAATCAACTGTTTCAATACTTCTGAAATTCTGCTAAACAGTTCGTTGATTAAAGCTGCTTGATCTATATTTTCATTCAAACATCTTAAACATTGGGTTTCAATGCCTGAAAGATTAATTTCTGTATCATTGATAAATATCTTTTTCAAAAAAAGAGTCTTAGGCCCTTGGTAACCCATAGCCATCTCATCCAGATGTTTTCCCGCCGGAAAAGGCAAACCCATGTCAACACCTATCCGATCAATAAGCTGTCCAAAAGAAATATCATGAGTACCGCCTATTTTCTCTATGTCATAGCCCATATTCTCTTTAACTCTGAGTAATTCAGTGGTTCCACCGGATAAATGTAAAACAATTGCTTCATCTTTCAAGTTCAATGTCGAATGTAAACATGCTGCCCGAATATGTCCTTCTTGGTGAGAAAACGTCATATAATGGCAATTCAAAGCACAAGACAATGTTTTAGCAAAAGCTTGTCCACTTACAAACGCCGGCATATAAGACCCTTCTACAGGTCTGGGACGTGAACTGACAGATACACATTTAATGAATTTACGGTCTATATTCTCAAAAATTTTTTCCGACAAAACCGGTATATTTTGAATATGCTTAAAAACCGCATCAGACTGACGAAGTCCCCTTGAACCTTTTGGGACTTCTAAAATCATCCTTTCATCAGAAACAATGTTGTAGTCATGATCTATAACGGCTAAAGAGGTCGTGTAGTTACTCGTATCGATTCCCAGCACATAACATTTATTATTTTTCATCTTCTCTAACAAGTTTCCCTAAAACACCATTAACAAATTTTCCCGATTCGTTACCGCCAAATTTTTTAGCCAAATCTACAGCTTCGTTAATTGCAACAGATACCGGGATTGTTTCTATGTATAATATTTCAGCAGCCGCAAGTCTTAATACCGCTAACTCTACCTTTGATATTCTATCTAACTTCCATTTACTCAGGCTTCTGTTCAAAACATCGTCGATTTCATTGATATGTAGAATAATTTGATTAAAAACACTTATAAAGTATTCTTTTTGATTTTCTAATTTATGGTTTTCCATAAACTTGTCCTTCATAGATTCACTAAAATCATCATGTATGCTCATCTGAAATAACAATTGCATTAATATTTCCCGTGCATCTGATCTCTTCATTTTATTTTACTTCCTATCCTTTCAATTACAAAATATAAAGCTAACCTTTTAGGTGGTTAGCTGTCTTCGGCTTCCCCAGTATCGTCTTCTGTTTCAAATGCAACCCCTTGCACGTGTATATTGATGGCTTTTATTTTAATGCCTGCAGTATCTTCTACTTCTTTTTTTACTTTTTCTTGTACGTTCCAAGCAACTTCAGGTATCTTGACTCCATATTTAACTGTAATAAAAATATCTATAATAACATTGTCGTCATTTGTATTGACTTTTATTCCTTTTGACAAGTTGGTCTTACCGATTATACTGGAAATGCTTTCCGTAATGCCTCCGCTCATTTCCGCAACCCCATCTATACTAACGGCTGCAATAGCGGCTGTGGCTGCAATAACTTCATCAGATATTTTAATACTTCCGTATGTTTCATCTATATTTAATCCCATATATACATCACTCCTTTGATTTCGTCGTCGAGACTGCGCTACACTTCAATTTACACAATTTTTATTAATGTTTTAAAAGTTTAGGCCTAATTCAATTTAACACTAATTATACCATAATGATATGATGATATTCAAATTTTATATCTTATTTTGAATAACGATTTGATCAATAGGTCTTAAGGTTTCTCTCGTAACAATGTCTAGTATTTTAGCTATATCCGACTTGTTTAAAGAAGCTGCACCTATGGTCACATTAACTGAGTTATCCGTTATTAAAACCAGTACATCTTCAAATCCTTTGTTACCTAATAGATTTGCTACGATCTGCTCTTGATTCATATATTCAATAATCTTTAATTTTTGTTCAACTGCTAACCCTTTACTTTCAGCACCCACTTCCCTATCTTCAATAATATCCGTCAGCATGGATAAAATTTTATTGCGGTCCATATTGATAATAGACTGTGCTTCCATAAAATAATCACTTTCGCTGATCTCTACAGAAACATCCGTAATTTCTGATTCGGTTGTTTCTTCTGAAGCAGCTTCATCAAATGGTTCTCTGCCGCCAATAATTAAATCGCCTTTGATTTGCTCTAATTGTTTTTCTTCAAAATCAACAAATTCTGATGATGTTTCTAAAATCGTTTCATTTTGAAGTTTATAATTGATAACACTAATAGCACCGATAACTAGAATAACAGATAATATAAGTATTCTTTTTTTCCAAATTTCAGACATGATAACACCCCTTCTTTATTGTTTTCTTTGAAACACAACTATTTTATCTACCGATATATCAAATACAGCTGCTGCCGCATTGATAATATTGTTTTTGATGATTAAACTGTCCGCCCCCTCTGCTACTATGATGACGCCTTTTACTTTAGGTTTTATTTCTTTAAGTATCACTAAATCGTTGTTATTAACGGTTACTATATTCTGAGTGGAATCTTTGCTGTTATCGAATACAATACTGCCGTCAGAATTACGCTCTTCCCTGCTTTCAGTCGTTTCCTGCAAGTCTATAGCAGGCACCACTTCTTTACTGCTTTCATATGTAATCATCACATCCACCTTGCCGACACCGTCTATGTGCGTTAGGATGTTTTGGAGTCTGATTTCGTCAGCAAATACATTTTCTGTGCTTGAGGCACCCTGCATTTCTGTTGTTATATTTTGATCATTGTTATTAACAAATAAAACATTGTCTCTTTTAGTGCTGCTATTACTAAAAATTGTATTGTAAAAAAATAATAATAATGCCAGTATGACGATTAAAGATATTAGAAAATTAATGACTTCTTTCTTATTTTTGCCTTTAAACCATTTTTCAAATTCTCTTTTTAAGTTTTTTCCTAACAATTTAATCACCTGCCCTATTATTCGTGAATGTTTATCGATATTTTTCTTTTAGAAAGATTCAATTTTTCTGATATTGCATCTAATATTTGTTCTTTATCCGAAGCATCATAGCCTACACATGTCATGTTGATATATATAGAATGAATATCTCCAAAATTTTTCTTATTAACATTTTCAAAGATTGTAATTTTAATGTCTTGTATTTCTGAATCAGGTAATATGCCTAAAATAATAACAGACACCTCATTTTTAATTTTTTGTTTGAAGACACTTACAATTTGTATATTTTGAATAGCAGCTATCTCTTGAGTATCAGCGGTTGCTTCATTTTCATCGGAATAATCGATATCAGCAAATGCATTATATTCAATTTCTTTATACTCAAGTAAGGGCTGTAAAATAATTGCTAACAGGATAATGGATAAAATAAATTTAAGATATTTTCTCATGTTGCCTGATGGCAATATGACTTCAATAAAAGATATTACCAATACAGCAATAAATATGTTGCTTACCCATTCCTTTAATATATCGCTCATGCTTCATCACCTACCTGGCGATCAATGCCGAATTACCGGTATTGACCAATATGGTAATCATTATGAGAAACATCATGGCTACCAGTATTAAAATAGAAATAAGAATCATAACCGTATTACCCATTTCGTTTAAGCTGTCCGATACATTGTCAACACCAATGGGTTCAATTAAAATAGCCAGTCCCTTGTATATGAAGACAATGGATAGAAGCTTTAATATTGGTATCAGAAGCATTAAAATCAATATTAATAATCCTACAGCGCCTAAGGCATTTTTGATGAGGGTTGAGCAGCTCAATATCAATTCAATTGAATCCGAAACATACCCCCCTATAATGGGAACAAACTTGTCTACTGAAAACTTTGCCGTTTTTACCAATACACTATCTGCTGATGAAGATATGACCCCTTGTATAGCAGTAATGCTGGAAAAAACAGTTACGGTAAAGCCGATGAAAATAACTGCAAATTGCCTTAAAATACCTGCTAATTTTTTAATGTAGCTGTTTTCTGTTAGGCTGTTGACTAGAAAAAACAATGCTGAAAGAAAAATTGCAGGTAATATAACGGTTTCTGTAAGAGAACTTACAATGTTAATAGAAGCTAATATCAGAGGATGAAATAATGCACCGGCTGAAAAATGTCCCACACTTACCAGCAAAGTGATAATTAAAGGAAATATAGCTTGCATGAAGCTGGTCATATCGTTAATGGTTTCTGATCCTATGCTGTAAACGTATCGAAAACTACCGATACAAAGGGCTACTGCCGTGCTGTAACAGACCAGCTGAGCAATGTTGGATGCGGTTGTTTCTCCAAAAGAATTAACCGCGTTTCGAAGTATCCCAATAATAATAGCAATAACCAGTATTTGTGATGCAAACCTCAAATTTGTATATATTTCTTGTAAAAAGTAGTGGACCAGTTTACTGAATATTTCCTTGTAATCAAATAATTTTTCACCTTTCATTAACTCTGTAATAATCTCTTTTAAGCTTAGTCTGGGAATAATCCCGTCATACTCTTTATTTACAATATCAATCATATTTTGTATTTCGTCTACTTCCAACTCTTCAATTTGCTCATAAATAATATCTTCAATATTAATAACAGGCTCATGGTTCTCATCTACTTCATTTCCAAATGACAGAGTAGGAATAAAGATAAATATGATCCATACAACCATCCATTTTTTTTTCATAATGGTACTTCCCATCTTTAACAATGGTTGAACAGTGGTTGAACAATGGTTGAACGATGGTTCCACTATTGTTTCGCTATTGCTCCACTACCGTTTAACTATCGTTTCAATATTTGGCTTTAAGTTTTCTTAACTTACTTTACACTGCTATTTTAGTTTGGTAGCAGCTTATTAATCAGATCTATTATAGAAAGAAAAACCGGTAATGCCAGATACATAATAATAATTTTTCCTGCAAATTCTACCTTGCTTGCAATAGCACCTTCCCCGGCATCTTTGCATATTTGAGCTGTAAAATCAGCCACATATGACACACCTATTATTTTTAATATAACCGGAAAGTATATCCTGCTAATGCTGATTTGTGAAGAAATAGATTGTAAGAAACTTAAAACGATTTCTATCTTTGATAAAATCATTAGAAAAATCAGTAGAACCGTAGCCAACACCAGATGGATTGAAAATTCCGGTTTATAGCTTTTCATAATAATAGAAAGTATGGTACCTAATATACCAATCGCTGCAATTTTTAATATTTCCATCCCATCACCTCATTTCATATGATCCTTTAAGCTTTTTCATAAGTTGAACAT
Source organism: Clostridia bacterium (assembly GCA_028279945.1). Classification (GTDB taxonomy): domain Bacteria; phylum Bacillota; class Clostridia; order Peptostreptococcales; family JAAYPU01; genus JAKSCF01. The sequence goes on along the minus strand of JANQMT010000095.1, from coordinate 10,260 downwards.
GGTTTTGACCGTATTAAAGAAATTATTGATTAATTGAATAATCATGAATAAAACTACAATTATTCCTGCTAATGTTGTCATCATAGCCTGTTCTTCTCTTCCTGCCCGTAGTAAAACTTGGTTTAATACTGAAACCAGTATGCCTATGGTAGCTATTTTAAAGATCAAATCAACATCTACATTCATTCTTTCTAAAACCTCCATTTTGTTTAGATCAGCACAACAACAACCATGACTCCTACTGCAACTCCAAGATTTTTATAAACACGGCTTTTTTTATTCTTTTCTTCGGTTGCATCTACAAGCTGTAAATCAAATCTTTTTAGAAAATAATCATATATTTTTTCTTGATTTTTCAAGTCCATTTTCCCAATACTTTTGCCAAAATCTTTAATAAGTCGGATATCGGTTTGAGTAAGTGAACTGGTATCAAATGCTTGTGCTACACTGTCGTTCCAAATCTCAGCAAATTCTTTTCCATTATTATTTTTTAATCCATTACCTACCTGTCTATATAAGTCAGCAATTACTTTTTCACTATTGGACGATAATTTACCCACAATGTCATATAAGTAGCTCTTAGAATAATTCATTTCTGCCTCCATAATTTTTATTGAAAATATAAAGGCACTCAATTGTTTTATTCTTAAATCGTAATTTAAAGAAATGACATAACCTACTAATGCTGACAAAAGGATAATCAAGGTAGAAACAGTTATCTTAAAAATCATTTTTAAACCTCTTTTTAGTAAATTCTTTCTTTATTCTGATTTACAATACTTTGAACATGTCCTGTAACAGGTAGATTGGTAAGAAAAATTATTCTTTCAAAGACATTTTGAAGAATCAAAGGTTTAATATTTGAATGCATAACATCTTCATAAGATGATCCATGTATGGTTGTAATAAGCTGTATTCCAGCATTCTTAACGCATTCAACTGCATAAACATCTTCTGTTTTTCCTATTTCATCTGTAACAATGACATCCGGAGCCATTGACCTGATCATCATAATAATCCCTTTTTCTTTTGGACATCCATCCAAAACATCAGTTCTGAGCCCTAAATTATTCTGAGGAATCCCTTCGTACATTCCGGCTATTTCTGATCTTTCATCTACAACACCCACCTTAAAACCCTTGCTGCTTAAATTTCTTACTATATCTCTCAGCAAAGTCGTTTTTCCGCATTTAGGCGGAGAAACCAACAATGTATTGTATACGGACTTGCTATCTTTTAATATATATTGAATATATTGATTTGATATGCCAATTATTTCTTTACTTCTTCTGATATTTAAAGAGGAAATATCTTTTATCGTTTGTATTTTCCCCTGGTGCATAACCGTCTTGCCACATACGCCTACTCGATGTCCTCCTTTAATGGTAATATAACCATTAGCCAGTTCTTCTTCGTAAGCATATGCAGAATAATTTAATACCGCATTAAAAATGCTCATTAAAACTGCTCTGGATATCATCTTGTATTCTGCAGCTTCTGTAATAAATTCGCCATTTTTATTTAAGAAAAGTTCTTTTTCTGAAGCATAAATACTTAAAGAACCTTCAGCTTTGATACGTATCTCTTCAATATTATTTTTTATAGATTTTGGAATTTTTTCTAGTGATCGTTTTATATCTTCAGGAAATTTATAAAAAATATGTTCTATACTTTCACTCATTGCCTGTCCTCCTTTATAAAATCATATTCAAAACAATTTAAAATATAACTAAATATCATGAATGAAAAATTTTTTTGGACATGCATAAAAAAAAGACCCTACAATGTAGAATCTTTGAAATACCTTCTATTAATTTAATACTTAATAAACAAAGATTATGCCTCTTTATTCATGCATTCTTTAATAATCTTTTCAAACTTTTTTTCCGCAGTCAATTCTTGAGTTATAAAAAGACCATTGTAAAATAATGAATATATCGTAAAAGGTGAAGGATTTTTCATAGCTTTTTCTTTGTCATCCATTAATATGGCTTCATAGTTTACACCATATTTTTGTGCAGTCTCGTATTGTAGGTTAACATAATAATCCATATATGGACACTGATGAGAATAATAGACTCTAAAGCCTTCATGTTCCTCACATTTTCCTGTTCTTACCGAATCTAAAAAACTGGGCTTTTGCTCCTCATCTCTAAAAGAGAAAGCCATCAGTTCAAAGTAGGGTTCAGCCTTATCAATGATTTGAAAACCATGCTTTAGGAAAAATTTTTTATCCGACATAAATGGTCTCTTTTTATCCGAGCACAAAACAACTATGCCATCTTTTCCTTTATTTTGACTGTCTTGGATACATCCATCCAAAAGCTGTTTGCCATATCCATTGCCCTTATATTTTCCCGATACCCAAAAACAATTGATGACCATGTAATTAGGAGCATGAACCGGTAAGTAGGCTATCTCTGAAGGGCAATACTCAATAAATACTTTTGCTCTGGCATCTAATTTTGTAAATACATAACCCTTTTCAATTTGTTCACTCAACCATTTCTTCTTGGATGCATACCCCTGAATACTTTTCTTATCGGAAATAGCACAACATATATGCTCTTCATCAATATTGTTTTTTGTTAAAGTAATAAAATCCATTATAACCTCCCGGCACTTCGCCTAATCAGCGTTAAGACTATTCAACCTGCCATCTCTTTAATTTGGGTAGAAAAGCCTTCAAACTAGCCCTTGCTTCGTCTTCATTCATATTAGGGTTTGCATCCACCATGTGCGGTATACAAATAGCTATCATTTCTTCCATTGTAACATCATACTTAAACTTGCCATCTTCAAAGCAATACATACAAAAGTCTGCATTGGTACTGCCATCCGTGTTTTTTCCTAATAATGTTTCATCCCCTATGGGCATCCCACAGCTTTGACAAAATTTCATATCACATTCCATTATTCTTCTCTCCTTTTGTTAAGATATACCTATGTTAACAAAAGAAATGAGACAACAGCATGTCATATTTTAAAAATTTTTAAAATGGTTTAACCGGCATATATATATCTACCCGGCATTTTTTCTCAGGGTGCTGCTCCGGATCATTTGTATATAGTTCAAAACAAGGTTTATCATCCGGTTGATACCCACTGTCAATCAACCATTCACATAGGTGGTCCCAAGCTGCCGGATATTCATTTACAGCGACTTCATAATGTCCTACTGCATACTTGCCGCCGGAAACCATCATTTTACCTATTTCTCCGCTCACTTCAATATCAATAGGTGCTGTCATGCATACACTAATGCGAAGTTTTTCATCTTTGGTAATACTGGGGTCATTGTGATAAATGGTCAATACCTTTACTTTATCATTAATTAAATCTCTTGCTCCCGCCCATTTAAACAGCTTTCCAAACATCCTATCAAACAATTCTCCATCTCCTGCATAAGGACCCACATGTCTCACGTAAATGACCGACATGTCTTGAATGGATTTGACTTCTACTTCTTTTCTAATCTTCATATTCATTCTCCTCCAATGACTTTGAGTTGTATCATTTCTATCATACATATCGTTCATTAGAGTGTCTTTTCCATTGCTGCTTTCTGTTTGCCCATTGTTGCTATTGATTGTACTATTTTTGCTGTCACGCCACTGTGTAGCGCTCATACCATAATACTTTTTAAAGGATCGTGAAAATACTGCCGAATTTGAAAAACCTAGTTCTAAGGCAATCTCAGTAATGCTTTTTTTTTGATTTGATTTTAGAAATCCGGCTGCCTTTTCTAATCGAGTACGTTGAATATACTTATACAAGGATTCACCTACTATTGTAGAAAATATTCTATGAAAATGAAAAGAAGAAAAGCCGGCTACTGTCGCCAATTCCTCCAGAGTCAATTCTTTATCCAGATGTTCGTCTATATAATCTTGAACGCAATGGATACGTGCTGTATATTCCTGTCTTTGAAAAGATTTTTTTATTTCCATGTTATCCAATTACCTTTCTTAAGTACCTGTCGTTAACAACGACTACACAAATATACGTTACATCAACCTCTTTTTATCATACCAAAAAATAACAATACCGTCACTCCAAAAAGGAATGACCGTATGATTGTGGATGGGTTATGCGTTATCAGGTAAATTTTTTATCAATTTTTTTCGAATATAGAATATTAACAATGTCATGATCGGTATGCCTAATTTTAATACCGGAATGAGATAATTATATACTTTATCATAATATTCTCCGTAAAATACACTGGAAATATTGCTAATAATCCAATAAGTCACGCCTATAAACAATCCACCTGTACAGATGGATAATAACCTGTAATTACGAACATTTAGTACTTGAGATGTGCTGTATATAATTGAATAAAGAATAACGCAAAAGAAAAAAAACAGAAAACTAATATTTTCAAGAATAAACAACAATTCCAATCTGGCTTCTCCTATTTCAATATTCCTTACCACGTTAAGATAATAATATCGATATAAGATGCTCAGGTTCCCAATAATTGCAGCATTTCTTACAAAAGCCAATATGGTAAACAGTCCACCGAATATGACAGTAACATATACATATTTTTTCTTTTCATATAAAATATTTTTAATATTATTAAAACCCGGGAAAATAATTAGAAAGAAATAAATTGATTCTCCATATGTATAATCTACATGTAAAAGACTCCCTTTTAAGATATCTTTTATAGGCACATCTATGGGCAATAAATTACTGAAATCCATATCTTTTAACAATAAGACATACGTTACGCCTAAAACCACATACCCCAAAACAACTAAAACCAAAGCATATCGAATGACAGGCTGTATGCCGTTCTTAATAGCAATTAAGCTGAACACCGTTATTAAAATAATAGCAAAAATTCTTGATGAATCCGGAGCAATGGATTCTTCTAAAAGAAAGCTGGACCAAACCATGGTATCCAACAGCATTGCTGAGAAAACAAATATATATATGACACTAATGAGTTTCCCAATATACCTGCCAAAAATAATATCATTAATTTTAATAATGGTTTTATTTGGATAAATTGAACTCAATGATATATATATGAAGATATAAAATAACCCTATAAAGATACTAATAATGGCTGATATCCATACATTATGTTTCCCTGTAGAATGAAGATAATTATTGTATACACTGGTCGCTACCATATAGACAAGAATTGATGTATGCAGCTCTAATGGGGACATTTTTTTCTTTACATCGTTCATTTCATTCAAGCCTCATTCTTTTCATTTTTTGCAAATATTTTTTTTAAATGAAATATCATTATGGTTATAATAGGTAAACCTAGTCTAATTCCAGGTATTGTATAGATATATTCTTTATCATAATAATCATTTAATTCAGTCATAGAAATATTTTCAATTAAATAATAAGTACCTATAATTAAAGCTATCCCTATTAATATTCCCAATAAATTATATCTTTTTATATTTGATAATTGAGACACCGTATAGATTAATGAATAATAAATAATGCAGAAAGAATAAAATATCATGCCTAAATATTCAATAAAAAACAATATTTCCAATCTTGAAAACACCTCTCCGATTCCCAAATATCTTACAACCTGTAAAGAAGAATATCGAAACATAAAGCTTAAATTCCCCAGAATAGCCGAATTTCTTATATATACAAAAAGAGAATATATCCCGCCTATCGTTAAGGTAAGATAAACATATTTTTTCTTTTTATATAAAACATCGGAAATGTTGCCGGTGTTAGGAAAGATGATAAAAAAAAGATATATTAATTCACCGTATGTATAATCAATATCTATAATATTTGCCTTAAGCACCTCCATTAAGGACACTTCAATGGGTAATAAATTACTAAAATCAATGATTCCAGATAATAAAAGGTATGTAATAATTAAGATGGTAAACGTCATAAAGGCTAACAATATGGCATATCTTAATATGGGTATAATGCCATTTTTAATACTGAATAGACTCACTACTATAATTAAAATCACCGTCAAAATTCTTGATAGATCCGGCATGATACCTTGGTGAATAAAAAAACTAGACCAAAGGAGAGCATCCAACAATTGTTCAATAAATAAATACAGATATATACCGGTGATAATTTTTCCAATATATTTGCCATAGATGATATCATTAATTTCAATAATGGTTTTATTTTGAAATTTTGACGTCAATGATATAAAAATATATACATATATCAATCCTACAACATAACCTTCTATGGCTCCCAGCCAAGCATTATTTTGTAAACGCTGTTGAGTGACGTTACTGTATATGGTTGTAGAGGTTATATAAACTAATATAGCTGCATGCAACTCTAAAGGAGATATCTTCTTCATTTTAACGCTCCTTCTCAGTTCTCAATATTTTTTTCATTTTAATGACCATAAGCGTTAAAAAAGGCAGCCCCAGTTTTATTGGAACATTGAAATAAATATACCAGTAGCTGTTATAGTAATCATCATAGACGACTTCAGAAATATTTTCTTGGAATACAAAATAATAAACGCTCAGAATAATAATACCTATTGGCACAATAGATAGTCGATAATTTTTAATATTCAGCAGCTGAGAAGTCATGCGAATGATAGAATTATATATGGCTGTGATAATAAAAAACTCTATAGCTATAAATTGTATAATAAATATAACCTCCATAGAAAACTGTGTTCTGATGTTGGTTAAACTTATGGCATATAAAGTAGGTCTTCGTATCATAAAACTCAAATTGCCTATTACAGCCGTATTGATAATGCTTACGATTAGCATAAAAATGCCGCCGAGAATTAGTATCTTATAAATATTTTTTTTCTTTTTATAAGCAATATCTGAAATATTACTGATCATAGGAAAAAACATAAAAAATATATGCAGAGTTTCTCCATAAGAATAATCTGAATATAGAATAGCCGTATTAATAATATCTTTTAAAGGTGTATTGGTAGCAATGGGTAATAAATTGCTAAAATCATAATCCTCAAATAATAAAATAGATATGGCAATCAGCTCTAAAAAAGTAAAAAATGCTAATATGACAGAGTATCTGCACAATGAAATGATGCCGCCTTTTATGGTATAAAAAGAAAGTAAGCTGATTAACACTATAATAAGAAGTCGGGGCGAATCCGGTAATACAGCCCCTTCTACATAATAACTAAACCATAATAGCGTATCAAAACATAGAGATAAAAAAACAAAAAGATACAATATACTAATCATTTTTCCTAAATATTTTCCATACACCAATATATTGATTTCAAAAATTGTTTTATTTGGGAAATTAGAAGTCAATGTTAAATATAAAAAAACATAAACAAATCCAATACAGATGGTGACTATGGTTATTATCCAAGAATCTGAACCACCTGTCATTTGAGGAAATGTCCCATATACCAATGCCACCATCATGTAAATAAGAATGGTTGTATACAGTTCCAGAGAAGATAAATTATTAATTTTTTTTTCCATATCTTATTCACCATCTATTTTATGAGCCAAATTCTGCTATTCAAACGTTTTTAAGATCGTCCCTATACCCAAAATTTTAGCTTCAACCTCTACATCAATTTCTGTTTTAGGAAAAATTTCTTGCCATGCACCCTCGATTTTTTCAAATTCTTTATGGTATATTTTATTGATCTCGTCTCCAAAACCAAATGTATCTGCCCTTAATGCTTTTGATTTTTTGATACTCAATAATATTTCTTCTTTTATGGTATCGGCCATACGCTCTTCTAAAGCTTTAAATATTTTAACATCAGTGATATCTTCCCTGCCTATTAATTCAACGACTCTTCCGGATGTGGTAACATCAATTTTGATACTGAATTCACCATTTTTCATTTCAGGTTTAATTTTGCTATTTGATTTCAAAATTTCGACCCCAATTTTACCCGTCTGGTCAGCTGAATCTACAACCACCGTATTGCTTTCTATTTCTCCAAGCACCCATAACAAACCTCTGGTTTCTTTTTCATCCAGCATTCCGATGAGTTTGTCTTCTTCAAAAACAGCAGTACCCATAAATTCCAAATCAATGCGTTCTCCTTCTTCTTTTAACCTGATCATGCCCGTAATAGGCGCCGTTGTTTTACTGACCAATCGTGTCATAAAGTCATGCATATTTTGGACACTGATGGTGGCTCTTTCTTTTTTTGTCTTGATTAAATTGTCAATAAACAGTCCCGGTATTTCATCTAGAATTGTACGGGCTTCACCTTCACAGATGACAATCCAAGTATTAGGCCGAGGCTGTGTATTTCGAAAAAACATATCTAAGTAATCTTGGATCCCTTCCTTTGCTAACTCTGAATTAAAAAGAATCAGTTTACTATGAGAAAAATATAAAGGACGAAAACACTTATCTGTGGCATTTCTTATTGCTTCAAATATCGTTTCACCTTTACTTTGAATGGTTATACAGGATGATTGACCACTTTTTTTCTCCATATTTTTATTTTCTTCCGGCATCTCAATCACCTGAGCTGTTAAGTGAATTTCATTATCTCCTTCAACTTTATCCAACCCGGTTCCAAACACAAGTCCAAGATTCTCCAGTTGAACGATATTTCTTGCACAAGCAGTCATACTCAGTAAAGCAACCACTAAAATTAAAGTTAAGAGTGTTAATTTTTTTATCATATGTATACACCTATTATCCTATTGTTTATTTTGAAAATTTTGTTTCGTCCCTTTCCAAAATTTCTGACGCATAGTATCTTGAGCTTTTAGTGCTTTAGGACGTCGATTAAATGTCCACAATGGAAACCTGTCAAAGGCATCCTTCATTCCTTGTAAATCCAATGGTATAAGGGGTGACAAAAAAGGTGCTCCAAAGGATTCCAAATTAATTAAGTGAATGGTCATACCCAGCAAACCAAGAATAATGCCATATGCGCCTGCAAGTCCGGCCAAGCCTATAAAAATCAGACGTAAAATACCCGATATATCACTTAAATCGGGAATCACAAATGATGCTATGGCAGTTACAGCTATAACAATAACCATTGGTTCCCCGATTAATCCTGCAGATACTGCAGATTCTCCGATTACCAATGCACCTACAATACTTACGGCTTGACCGACAGAACGAGGCAGACGTATTCCGGCTTCTTTTAATATTTCGAAGGATAAAACCATCACCAAACATTCAAGGAATGCAGGAAAAGGCACTCCGGCACGAGATTCTACCATGGTTATCAATAAAGGTGTGGGAATCATCTCTTGATGGAATGTTGTGATTGCAATATAAATACCAGGTGCTAATATGGATATAAAAAATGATACAAACCGTATCATCCTGACCATACTCGAGTAATATGATCTTGAATAATAGTCCTCAGGGCTCTGAAAGCTTTCAATAAAAAGCATTGGTACCGTTAAAGCTATCGGTGTGCCGTCTACTAATATGGCCACTCTTCCTTCAAGTATTTTAGAAGCAACCGTATCCGGTCTTTCACTTCTAGATATAGTAGAAAAAATGGAATATGGTGCATCCTCAATGAATTCGTCAATATAGCCGGAATCTAAAATACCATCGATTTGAATGGTCTTTAACCTCTCTTTTAATGTTTCTACTATTTTAGGATTTGTTAAATCATTAAGATAGACAATGGAAACATGGGTTTGGGTACGCTCTCCCAATTTTACGGTTTCAAAGGTAAGGTTTGGATCTCTTATTTTACGACGCAATAAAGACGTATTGACTCTTAGAGTTTCCGTAAAACCTTCCCTGGGACCCCGAACGGTTACCTCATTGGTTGGTTCGCTAATATTTCTGCTATCCCAACCCTTTGCATCAATAATAAATGCATCCTTAAATCCATCAACCAAGAAAACAAGGTCACCATACAAACATTTGTCTACCAGTTGATTAAAAGAATTTGATTCTTCAACTTCTCCAACAGAAAGAAGTGATGACTCTAAAGCTTGAAAATTCTTTTTAGAATGTTTATCTTCTTCCGGGAAATCAGCATAATACATTAAGGGAAGAATAATATTTTCATTGATTGCATTTTTATTTGCCAGCCCATCCATAAAAATAAGTGCAACTTTAATTTTTGTGTTCTTACCTATTTCCATTTTTCGAATCACAACATCGTCACTTTTGCCTAATATTTTTTCAAAGGTTTCTAAATTACTCTTCAAATCCTTATGAATTTTAGCATCCTGCTTATGGCTTTTCTTCTCTTTTGCTTCTTGATTTTCTTTTTGAAACTTTAAAAACCTGAGTTTTCTAAAAAGATATGAAAACATTTTTCCCTCCCATATCATT
>JANQMT010000175.1:0-50456 GCA_028279945.1 Clostridia bacterium | reverse complement strand
GCTTTTCAAACAGTTTTTTGAAAGGCTTGTTTGCTATGCACATTTTTAGTTCTATATATTTTTTCATTAAACTATTGACTTTTTATAGTTAGTCACCTGCATTCATTTTTTGATAGCGTTAAGAAAAACAGTTCAAAAAGAATCAGTATTTTCTTCTATTTACGATTATTCTTCCAAATCAAGGATATCTACGATTGAATTTTTGTAAAGAATAGCTTTCGCACCATATATAGCCTGTATACCACCCCCGACTTCCAGAACATCTGTGGCTCCTATTTTCTTTAATTCTTCTTTGTTGACATTATCTACAGATTTTACACTCACTCTTAATCTGGTAATACAAGCGTCTACATCTTCAATATTTTCTTTACCGCCAAGTGCAGCAATTACTTCTATGGCTTCTTCTCTTAAAGAAGCTTTAGTTGTTACTTGAGTTGTTTGAAGTGAATCTTCTCCTCTCCCCGGCGTAAGAATATTCCATTTCAAAATAGCAAATTTGAAAGAGAAGTAATAAATCGCTGCCCAAAAAGCTCCTACAGGGATTACTCTTATCCAATTTGTCTTTGCAACCCCTTGTAAAATTCCAAACAGTGTAAAATCTATAACCCCGCCTGAAAAAGTATTTCCAATGGAAACATTTAATATATCTGCAACCAAGAAAGATACACCATCAAGGAAAGCATGAAAAACATAAAGCAACGGGCTAACAAACAAGAACATAAATTCAATAGGTTCTGTAATACCGGTAATAAATGATGTTAATGCAGCACTTAAAAACAAACCTGCAAATACTTTTCTTTTTTCTTTTGGTACTGCATGATACATTGCCAAGCAAGCAGCCGGAAGTCCAAACATCATCGTTGCAAAACGCCCTGCAAAATATCTGGTTCCTTCAGTAAAAAGTCCTACGTGGTTTGTGTCTGCAAGCTGAGCAAAGAATATCCTTTGTGCTCCGACTATTTGTTCACCTGCAACGGTTTCTATACCACCTAACTCAGTAAACCAAAACATTGGGTAAATCATATGGTGAAGACCAACTGCACCACATAATCTCATAAGGAATCCATAGAAGAATGTTCCTATGGCCCCCATTTTTGAAATACCATCCCCTGATGTTATCAAGAACTGTTGGAAAGGCGGCCAAATTAAAAAGAATATTGCCCCTATAAAAATTGAAACAAAAGCGGTTACAATAGGAACAAAACGCGATCCCCCGAAAAATCCTAAGACTGGGGGCAATTGTATATTATAATATCTATTATGTAAAAATGCAGCCATACTACCTACAACAATTGATCCGATAACCCCAGTATCAATAGCAGCTCCATCAGGATTGAAAATTTCTATCATTACACCGGTAGTTGTTGTCATAATTAAAAAACCAACTACTGCTGCAAGCGCTGCTGTTCCCTTATCTTTTTTAGCTAAACCTATAGCTAAACCAACACAAAGTAATAGTGACAAATTACCAAAAATAATACTTCCTGCAGAAGCCATAATCTTAAAAATGATTTGTAAAAATGGCACATCTAAAACAGGATATGCTTGGATAGTTGTAGGATTCGATAATGCACCACCTACTCCTAATAGCAAACCTGCTGCCGGAAGTATAGCAATTGGTAGCATAAACGACTTCCCAATTTTTTGAAGTTGTTTAAACATGTTAACCCTCCTTAAGTATTTTGGTAAATTTTTTAGTTATTTGCAACGGCCTAGTAATAGCTCCACCTACGACAGCACAATATGCACCCGAATCCAAGACGTCTCTTAGATCATTGGGTGTATTAATTTTGCCTTCTGCTATTACAGGTATATTTAATTCTTTTGCTAGCGCGCTAATTAACAAAAGATTTGGCCCATCAAGATTTTCGGAATAGGATGTGTAGCCGCATAATGTAGTGGATATGCAGTCACAACCAATTCTCTCTGCATTTACCGCTTCACTATGATTCGAACAATCTGCCATCACAAGTCTATTATGGTTATGTATATATTGAACCAGAGATTCCAATGACTCTTTACCAGGTCTTTGCCTATTTGTCGCATCTAAGGCTATCATTTCACAGTCCGTTTCAAGCAGTTCATCAATTTCTTTTTTGGTTGGTGTAATATATATTTCGGAATCCGGATAATTCCTTTTTATAATGCCTATAACCGGAAGGCCTGTTACTTGCTTAATCTCATTAATATCTTCTACGCCCTGGGCTCTAATGGCACTTGCTCCACCCAGCTTTGCTGCTAATGCCATTCTTCCCATTATAAATGAACTGTGTAATGGTTCATCTTTTAGTGCCTGACATGAAACAATTAACTTGCCTTTTAAAAACTCTAACATTAAAATCCCCCCTAGTTTTATTGATGTTGTCTGGAAATTATATTTTCAATATGTATGGTAAGATATCCTATTTCACTCTCCGGAAGAAATAGTCCATAGTTTTCATAAATATTTTTTGCTAAATCTTCTGCAAATCGAAATGTCTTGGAATATGTGGATTTCAAGGAATTAATAATAACATTGTCGACATTTTTATTTTCACTGGCTCTTTTCAATGCAAATTTAAGATGTGTTATCAATCTCGCCCTGTTAAGGCTCTTTGGATCCAGCTTGATATCAAACTCTTTCTCAATTAATTCTAAGCACTGACTGATGATCTTTACATAAAGAGCTGTTTGCGATGTTTTATCGCCTTTAATGGATGAATGAATATGTAAAGCAATAAATCCAATCTCCACATCAGGCAGCTTTACACCCAATTCACTATTAAGGTATTCAAACATTTCTTTTGCAAAAGTATATTCCTTTTCATACATCGCACTCATTTCATCAATAAAAATATTTGAAATAGTAATATTATTTCTAAGCCGATATAAAGAGAAATTCAAATGGTCTAACAAACCGATATGCAGGTTTTCGCTATATTTACAGTCAAAATATTTTTCAATTTTACCTATATACTCTTCAACAATAAATATTAATTTTTCATCGCACTTTTCAACAAGCTGTTGATACTTATTAAAATTGGCAGTATTTTTTATATAAAATTTCTTTTCAATCTTATCCGTATCAATCTGCTCTTTGTTTTTATAAACATAGCCAATACCTTTTCCGAGTAATATACACTCCTCATCACTCTCAATATCATGCGCTTGTATAACATTGTTACTAAGAACTTTTTTAATGAGATATTTATCCATAGTTCAAGGCTGTTTTACAATTAATTATGAACCCAGCCTTTTGTCAACTCCTTATACATTTATTCAAACTTTAACAATACTAATAAATCATTTCATACAGCACTTAAAAACACTCTGCTCTTTTCCATCAACAAATGTTCCATATGGGCAAGTTTCTATAAATTCGGCCGCCATTTCATCCGTTGTTAATATGACCATGGTATCTGTGCTGTATCCCTCTTTGTCTAAAAGATTAAAATCAACCTCTATCAACACATCACCCTTTCGAACTTTTTGCCTCTCAGAAACAACTCTTTTAAAGCCTTCACCTTTTAATTTAACTGTATTGATACCAATATGAATTAAAAATTCCAGTCCGTCGGATGTAACCATTCCTACTGCATGATTTGTGGGAAAGATCACTTGAACAATACCATCCACAGGCGAAACAATCTTAGATGATTTAGGTTTTATTGCAACACCTCTTCCTAATGCTCCATTGCTAAATACCGGGTCATTAATCTCTTTAAGCGGTACAAGAATGCCTTCAACACATGATATTACTTCCGTATACTTTTTTTTCTTTAGCCATTTAATCATTAATCGTCACCTCAAAAATAAAAAGAGCTCATTAAAATAAACTTTTAATGAGCTCTTTGCCTGCTTTACCAGTAACACGCTACGTATCATAAAATTCACTTACATAATATATCTTCTTAGGTGAAATGTCAATATATCTTAAGGAAAAATTAAGATTAGATAAATATAATACAAGTAAAATAATGTAAAAAGTATTTTATATAAATTAAGGAGTTGAGTTTTTTGTTTAAATCTAATTTTATCAAAATCATGGGCAAGAAAAAAATTATCATTGTTTTGGTTTTAGTAATCGTTGTGCTTAGTAGTACATATGGTTATTTAACCATGTTTCATTCAGATGCAGATACACTTACCTACCTTACTGCCGAAGCAACAAGAGGAGATATCAGTGTCAGTATCAATAGCAGCGGAACCATTGAAGCCAGCAAACGGGCTTCCATTCGAGTTGTTAAAGACGCCTCTATTGATGTCATTACGGTCACAGAAGGTGACAGAGTAGAAAAAGAAGATGTCATCATGACCCTTACAGATTCACAGGAAACCGGTCTAGAAATTGATCGTTTGAATTATGTCTCTGCTTTAAATGATTTAAGTGAACTTAAAAAAGATTTATCGGACTTGAAAGTATACGCACCTGCTTCAGGTACTGTTAGTCTTTCTTTTAGTGAAAGGGGAAAAACTTTAAACAGCGGCGCTGTTTTTGCAGAGATAACAGACGAAAGCAAAATAGAAATAAAAGCACCTTTTAATCCAGCTGTTATCCATAACATTTCAGTTGCAGATACGGCACAGGTACTCTTATATAATTATTATCAAAACATAGAAGGTGTCGTCACAGAAGTTGGAAATACTGCAAAACCTTACAATGATGAAGGTTCATTATACTATGAAGTCACTGTAGAAATAGAAAATCCGGGGGCCCTTTCAGAATCCGATCAAGGCACTGTAACCGTTTCAAATAACAAAGGCAGCTATGAATCCATTGACTCAGCCTACTTTAGTAAAGAATCAGTCAGTACCATTAGCTTTGACACTTCTGCAGAGCTTGAAGAATTATACATTTCGGATGGAGATTTCGTTAATAAAGGGGATTTGATTGCCGTCTTTTCCAGCGAATCTCTTGAAACCCAGATAGAAAAACAAGAAATAACCGTATCTCAAAAACAACTGCAGTACACGCAGGGACTGGGTGATTATGTAATAAAAGCACCAATATCCGGTACTGTTTTAGCCATTAACTACGAAGAGGGTGATAGTGTTGAGTCCAACGACACAGTCTTTGTTATTTCCGATATTGATACCCTTCAAGTTGTCGTGCCTATCGATGAATATGATATTCAAAACATCCAAAAAGGTCAAACTGCCATTGTAACCAGTGATGCCTATCCGGATAGAACTTATGAGGCGGAGGTTACAAAAATAGCTTTAGAAGGAACCGTTACAAGCGGTGTCAGCACCTTTGATGTTACATTGACCCTTAAAACCAATGAAGGTTTAAAACCGGGAATGAACTGTAATGCGGAAATAGTGGTTCACTCAAAGGAAGATGTATTGCTGCTTCCACTAGTTGCAGTTCAAAAAATAAAAAACAACTATTTCGCTGCCTTAGATACGGATAGCAGGACAGATGAAGAACAATACATTCCACTGGAAGTTGGATTGGTATCAGAGAATTATGCAGAAATAATAGAAGGCCTAGACGAAGGGGATGTAGTCAAGTACAGTATTGCTTTAGGTACCACTGAAGTTACTCAAAATCAGGGCTTAAAGATGCCGGGTATGGGACCTGGTCCCGGTCAAGGCGGCAGCCAGGGTAAAGGGAATAAAAGAAGAGATTAAAGCTTGTAGATGATAACTTTTTATGAGGTGAATATAAATGATCGAAATTAAAAATATAACCAAAACCTATATTATGGGTAAACTTTCTTTAACCGTCTTAAATGATGTTTCTTTAGATATAAAGAAAGGTGAGTATGTCTCAATCGTAGGTCCAAGCGGCTCTGGCAAATCTACCTTAATGAATATATTAGGGTGCTTAGATGTCCCTACCACCGGCTCCTATTACTTAGATAACAAAGAAATCAGCGACTATACGGAAGACCAATTAGCCCAAATACGTAATGAGAAAATAGGTTTTATTTTTCAGCAGTTTAATCTCTTACCTAAGCTATCCGCCATTGAAAATGTAGAATTACCATTGATATACAGAAATATTGCTTCAGCTGAAAGACGAAAACTCTCTGAAAAACTTCTAAGGGATGTAGGTTTAGGAGATCGATTCCATCACAAACCTACCGAACTATCCGGAGGGCAGCAGCAAAGGGTTGCAATTGCAAGAGCTTTAGCCGGTAATCCGCCTATCATCTTGGCAGATGAACCAACAGGGAATCTGGATTCAAAATCCGGTTCAGAAGTTATTAAAATGTTGAATGAAATGAATGATAATGGAAAAACCATTATTGTTATCACACATGATCAAGATGTTGCCAAAATTGCCAACCGTATGATTCTAATTCGGGATGGTGTTCTTACTGAAGAAAGGGTGAGTTAAATGAATATTTATATGACTTTAAGAATGGCATTTAAAGCTATCTTTGGTAATAAACTCAGATCTTTTTTAACCATGTTGGGCATCATCATCGGGGTTTCTGCTGTTCTCATCATGGTTACCTTGGTTCAAGGGGCAACCAGCAGTGTTACAAGCAGCATAGAAAGCATGGGATCTAACCTGCTTACTGTAATGATTAAAGGGAACTATTATAATAACTCCAATATACTTTCGTATGATGATATCAAAGAATTTGAGGCGTATGATTCTATAAAACATGCATCTCCGGTTGTCAATGGAAATATCACCACCAAATATGGTACTACAGATTATGATACTTCTCTTGAAGGCGTGGATACTTCCTATCTGGAAACAAAAAATTATGCCATTGCCTCAGGAAGGTTTATTACTGATTTGGATAATGACAATAGGAACAAAGTAGCTGTTGTAGGAACAACCGTTGTATCAGAGTTATTTGGCTCACAAGATGCGTTAGGTAAGACAATTATGATTGATGGCACAAAGTTTACTGTTATAGGTACACTGGAAGATAAAGGTTCTTCTATGGGAGCTGATGATGATGATAAGATTCTGATTCCGGTAAAAACCGCACAAAGGTTTTTAAAGCAATCTACCATTACTACAGTATATTTTGAAGCGTTGGATAAAGCTAATGTTGACATTGCAGAAGCACAGATTACACAAAGTCTTTTAACTAATTTTGATCATGATGAAGATGCCTTTAGAATATTTGACCAGACTTCCTTGTTAGATACCATTAATCAGGTTACCGGAACCATGTCAATGATGCTGGGCGGCATTGCAGCCATTTCATTGGTTGTGGGTGGTATCGGCATTATGAATATCATGCTTGTATCGGTTACGGAAAGGACCAGAGAAATAGGCGTGCGAAAGGCAATTGGAGCTAAGCGGTCCACTATACTCATACAATTTTTAATTGAATCTTCAGTTGTAAGCGGATTAGGTGGTATAATAGGGGTGATACTAGGGATATTGATTGCATATATTGCCGGGAACATGCTGAATATGCCTGCTTCGACTCCATTTTATATCATTGTTATCTCATTTAGTTTTTCACTGATAATAGGCGTTTTCTTTGGTATATATCCTGCCAATAAAGCGGCAAAAATGAAGCCTGTAGATGCGCTTAGATATGAATAGGGGACAGGGAAAGGAAAAATTTTAATATGAGAGTATTACTCGTTGAAGATGAAAAAAAGTTAACGCAAGCGCTTCAATATATATCGAAAAAGGAAAAGATTAATATGGATATCACCCATAGTGGTACGGAAGGATTGCATATGGCTGAAAGCATCTCTTATGATGTTATTATTTTGGATATCATGCTTCCTGAAATGGATGGGTTAACCATTTTAAAGGAGCTGAGAAACAAAGGTAACTCAACGCCTATCCTCCTCTTGACAGCACGAGATTCCATTGAAGATAAAGTAGACGGCTTAAATTTAGGAGCTGATGATTATTTAGCAAAGCCTTTTGCTACTCAAGAATTGTTTGCTCGGATACGTTCCTTATCGAGAAGAGTACATACAACTTATCAGCATAACCATTTATCATTTGGCAACATGGTTTTACATCAAGACACAAAGAAATTAACGATTGATTCTGTTGAAGTCAATCTTACAAAAAAAGAATGTGAAGTTCTGGAAATGTTGATGAAAAGACCAAATCAAATTTTTACTCGTGAGCAAATTTTAGATATGGTATGGGGTTATGATGCGGAAGTAACGGAAAATAATATTGAAATTTGTATTTTCCATTTGCGAAAAAAAATGGGCAGTCATGCGGGTGCGAAAATTAAAACGGTTCGAGGAATTGGTTATTTATTGGAGGCGTTTTAGTCATGTTTAAAGAGCTTCAAATCAAATTAACGGCATTTAACCTGATTGTATTGATGGTCTTCTTCTTTATCTTTTCCGCATTGATTTATTTTCCGATGTCCCATATTTTAGAGACATCATCAGAGAGAGATATGCGTATTTATTCTAAACAGATTCAAACACTGTATGATATTCCTCCCATGAAAAATAATCAAAACGATAAAAATAACAGAAGACCCCCGTTTAGTTATATCGTTATTCTCAGAGACCCATTATTAGACATTACCGCAACCAACACAGAAAATACGGAGTTGCTCCTTCAATCCATAAATGAAATCAATCGATTAGGTGAGAATCGCTATGGCGTATTTTCTAAAATTAAAACTCAGGAATCTACTTATAGAGTTTATACCACCTATTCTTACCATTTTGGTAAAAGAGGGATTGTGCAGATCTGTCAAGATTTGAGATTTGAGAGAAATTTCTTAAATAATTTATTCCGAACTTTATTGTTTATAGGCCTTATCAGCATTGCTTTATTGGCAGCAATCAGCTGGGTCATGGCAAAAAAATCATTAAAGCCTATAAAAGAATCTTGGGAACAGCAAAAAAGGTTTATTGCAGATGCTTCCCACGAGCTTAGGACACCGCTTACCGTTATGAAAGCCAATTTAGAAATACCTTTAGGCGAAAAAGAAGGCAATATAGCCGATCACTCTGTCTGGATAAAAAATGCTTACGATGAAACCAATAATATGAGCAATATTGTTAATTCACTTTTAGAATTAAGCAAAATAGATTCGGGACAAATACAAATCCTAAAGGAAAAGATTCATTTAAGCCAACTGGTAAAAGATACGGCACATCGTATGCAACCATTGTTTAACGATAAGTCAATCCATTTGAATACCGAAATTGACGACGCTGTTTATATTAATGGAGACAACGCCAGAATAAATCAACTTCTAACGATTCTTTTAGATAATGCACTTAAATATACTCATGAAGGACATGTAAAAGTAACGCTGAAATCCCACAACAACAGAGCTGAATTAGTGGTTTCAGATACAGGCATTGGTATTTATCAAGAAGATATCAATCGTATATTTGATCGGTTTTATCGAGCTGATAAAACCCGCTCTCGTTCTGAAGGAAGCCTTGGCTTAGGCTTAAGCATTGCACAATGGATTATAGATGAACATCATGGGAAAATAACCGTTGAAAGTCAAGATGGAGCAGGTACAACCTTTAGAGTAATCTTATCTGCAGCGTAGGTAAGATTACTCTTCATTTATTATCAATTCCATTAAAACACCATATCCATTCAATACTTTAATCCGAGCATAGGATTCGTTGTGACGCATTTTTTCTTCTAATGCTTTTCCCGTATTTTCCGGTATATAGTATTTATCCCATGGATAATTTACCACCATGGTAGAGTCCTCTCTTCGTCTTATATATGCGCCTTCAGCTTTTAAATATACGCCTTCTTTAGGCGGTGTTAATGTCACTTTCTCCACTTGGTGGTATTTTTCTTCTAAGCTTAATGCTATATAAATTTTTTGATTTTCGTCATATCGGTTCTCTTTTAATATTTTCTTAAGTTCTTCATCTACTTTGTCCGTACTTATTTCGCTGATCTCATATGCTAAGTGAATGTAGTCCCCTCTAAAAATATCTCTTGGGTCATAAATTCTAGTTTGTAAATAAATCTCTTGTCCAAACACTACAGTTAATAAGGGTTTAATAGCTAAGGCTAAAAGAAGCACTGCTAAAATGACAAACAAAATAATATATTTTGAGTATCCTTTTTTCATAAACTTTTTCATTGGCTTCTCTCCTGCTTTCTTATTTTTTCAAAATATATTCCAAATCCCAGCAAAATCATTCCCCCAATTATAAAAAACAGAGATTTGGGTAGAAAGTCGTACAACACATCAAAATAATAACGCATGATGACACCACAAGTAAAAATCAATGGTATTAACAACTGTTTCTTGACGAGGCTTAGAAGGTATATGATGAAACAGATTCCAAAAGCTATGGCAATCACTTGTGCATTCTCAATACTCATTACTTCTTCCCATATAGATTGCATGGTCAGTATCAACCCACTGATACCAATTATAAGGCTTCCCTGTAGTTTAAATATTTGGGTGTTTAATGAGTGCTTAATATAAAACATACCCAGTCCTATTAGAAAATATATGCCGGCTATGTACACACCTGGTAAGTCAACCCGGTTCAACAAATAGATTAGAAATAGTAAAGCATATGCATTGTTAAAGAAAGTAATCAAGGACAAATGATTGAAATATCGGTTCATGCCATAAAACACCACAACAGCTATGCTGCCCACTAAGATAAGGTTTTGTTCAAAACCGGTTAAAACAAATACAAAAGCTAAAAAGTGTGCTGCTACGGCCAGTACTCTATCCGATTGAATAAATGAAGCAGCAACAGTGCCTGCAGACCATAATAAAAATGCATCTGAAAGGCTTCCCCCAAGATGAAACATTTGACCAATCAAAAATATGCCTGCTCCATAGATGAGTACGCTTAAATACAGTAAAGCTTTGGATGTTTTAGGATACGATTTTTCAGTTTGATAAGCAGCAAATATTGCGCTGCCTAAAAATACAATAATAATGATTAATTTTATGACATTGCTCATTAATGCCCAATTGCTGGCGATAAAGCTTAATATCCCCAAACCAATAAGTATGGCTCCAATTGAAAGAATAATTCTAACAAAAGACAAGCCTTCACTTTTCTCGTAGTCATTCATGATGCCTTCCATCTGGTCTTGGGTAAGCTTTTCGCGTTTTACTTGACCGGATAAGATGTGTTCCAGAAAAGTATATTGCTGTTTCGTAAGCTTTTCCATCTTTTAACCACACTTTCTTCCAAAAAAATGTGCCTTTCACCTGCAAAGATGAAAGGCTTTTTCTTCCGTAGTACCACCCTGCTCTTCATGAGAAGGAGAAACTTAATTCTGTCATATTTACAATATGCTAAACCATCACTTTTTGTGAATATTTTGTTTTCCTATTTAAATTTTACTGCTGTTCCATATACCATAATTTCAGCAGCCCCCTGCATCAATGAGCTGGTTGCATATCGAACATTCACAATAGCGTCAGCACCTAATTTTTCCCCTTCATCTACCATTCTCTTGGTAGCAATTGCACGTGCTTCTGTCAACATATCTAAATATCCACTTATCTCTCCGCCTACAAGATTTTTCAGCCCTCCCATAATATCTGTGCCTAAATGCTTTGCTCTTACAGTAGTCCCTCTCACAAGCCCTAACATCTCTAATTCTTTTCCTTGAATATAATCAGTATTGACTAAGATCATCTTTATCTTCCTCCTTAATTTCTTGTATTCTTTCTTTTAAATTGTGTATAACCGCATAAATAAGCCCCGCAATAATAGCAACACCTATTAATATGAGCAATATGCTCCCTACTCCCAATTGCAAAGAAAGAATGGTCAGAAAAGACAGCCCATATAGAATAACGACACAAGCTATTATTATGGTAATGATAAATGTAATTACAATATCCTTTTTCATTCTTGTCACCCTATTTCAGTAATACATACTATTTTATTTTTCTCTATTTGTTGCTTAGTATACCTTTAGCTGATATTCGTACTCTCACTTATTGCTTCTATTATCATAATATAATAGAAAATCATATTTTTCAATAAGGAGGATAACAATGTATTTTAACCCCACATATACTCCGCCATACAATATCGTAGGTAATCAAATGCCGTATAATCAACCTTATAAAGGATTGAAAGAAGCATTATTACTTATAAAAGATGCCGTTGAAGACGAAAGAAAGGATGAACTCTTTTACGGCCATTTAATTTCTTTAGCGCCTAATGAAGAGCAAGAGCAAATCATTATATCTATAAGAGACGATGAAGAAAAACATAATAAAATGTTCAGAGAAATATATTATTCGTTAACCAATATGGAAATTCGTTCTCCGGAAAATCTATATTTTGAGGAGCCTGAATCTTATGTGGAAGGCTTGACACAAGCATTATTTGGAGAATTATCAGCCATAGAAAAATATAGAGACATTAGAGCCGGTTTACCCACTCGAAATCATAGAGATATGTTGTTTGAAATTATTACAGATGAGATAAAGCATTCTGCTAAATATAACTATTTACTTACTGTTAATTTATCTTCTAAATCTAAGGGATTATTTGGGAAATTGAAATTATAAAAAGGGCGTATTTCATACGCCCTGACTATTATGCTGCTTTTTCTAAACCCTTATGAGCATTTGATTGTTTCATGCTATAAACAGCCCATGCCGTAACACCTGCCAGAATGGACGCAGGTAAAGCAATGAGGATAGAATCTATCATGGCCAATTTCGCTAAATTGGTTCCGCTTACGATACTTGGTTTTCCAAATAATAGATTGCACAGCTGTAAGCTGGATGCCTGTTTTTGATTGACAAAGAATATCCAAAACAAACTTGTAAATGCGCCTGTTAAGATGCTGGATAGCGCTCCAATTTTAGGAAAACTTTTAAAATAAAGTGCTCCGATATAAGATGGTAAGAAGGTGGCTGCACATAATCCAAAGAATAAAGAGGTTCCTTGAGCAATGATTGCCATACTCACATCCAACTGGCTTGAGAGAAATGCCAATACGGCACTTAATGCAATACTGATGATCATACCTATTTTAGCGCTTTTTATGGTTTTTCCTTTTACGCCTATACTTTTCTCTATAAAATCTCTACCAAAAGCTGTTCCCATAGTATGAAAAAGAGCACTTAAAGTAGATAGGGAAGCTGCTAAAAGTATAATAATAAATACATCCCCAAATAGCCGAGGTAAATATGTTTTTATATATGCCGGTATAATCAAATCATTCCCGCCTGCTGCAATCACTGCAATAGTTCCTGTATCTTTATAAAAGAAGACATTGGTTAATGA
Organism: Clostridia bacterium; assembly: GCA_028279945.1. Lineage (GTDB taxonomy): Bacteria > Bacillota > Clostridia > Peptostreptococcales > JAAYPU01 > JAKSCF01. Next base: position 37,304 of record JANQMT010000175.1, on the reverse strand, counting down.
TCCAACTATAAAGGCTGTTCCAGTCATCATGAATAAGAAAACACCGCCGGAAAGTACAGCTCTGTTTAACTCTTTATCACTTTTAACCGTCATATACTTAACGGCTAACTGAGGTTGTGCAAGAACTCCAATCCCTACCCCCATAACCAGTGTAGATATAACAATCCACCACAGAGGTGTATCAAACTTAGGCATGGAAGTCCATCCTTGGAATCCAATAGATGCCAATTTTTCCGTTTGTTCTGCAACGCCCGGACTGTTCATAAGGTCGGTAAGCTGTATATGGGCTTCACTTACACCTCCCAGCATAGAGTAAGTAAATACAAGTAAAAACATCATTCCTAAAAACATGATGCCACCCTGAAAAGCATCTGCAAACATGATGCCTTTCAGTCCTCCAAAGGTAACGTATATAGCAATGAGAACTGTAAATATAATTAATGCGACACCAAATCCTATACCATAATATTTAGATATAAAGTCAACACTTCCTTTTAATATGGCCGATGCATATATTGGCATGGTTAAAAATATTAATAATCCGGCAAAACCTTGAATAAATTTAGAATTATACCTTAAAGATAACAGTTCAGGCAAAGTGTGTGCACCAAGTTCGTGTCCGATTTTTCGTGTTCTTTTACCAAATGCGACAAATGCAATAAATACACCTACAAAAATATTAAGAAATGTCAGCCATATCAAACTCATACCAAACTGACCTGCTGCCCCTCCAAAGCCAACAATAGCCGAAGTACTTATAAATGTCGCTCCGTAAGAAAGTGCCATAACAATTGGATGCATTTCTCGTCCTGCCAACAGATAATCACTTTCATTTTGTGTTTTTTTATACCCTCTATATGCTAATAAACCTAAAATTAAAGCATATATTAAGGTTATTAAAATCGTAGTCGTCATTTTTATTCCCCTTTCTTAGCTCTCTCCTTTATTCCAATTGACGATGCCATATACAATACATCCAACCATACTGACAAGCGATAAAACCAGTGCACCTACAATGGATATATCCTCTATTCCTAGCATTCTAAAGCCTCCTTTCATACCTTCCCTTATTTCACATGTTTTTTGGCAAATAAATAAGCCCTTCATCCTATATAGGACGAAAGGCTCTTCTTCCGCGGTACCACCTAAATTTGTCTTTTTAAAAACACACTTCTTCAGATACAGAAATCTTTTTTTCGATATCCTAGCTCTTATATCGGTGAGCGCTCCGCACTTGCCTACTGTAAGTCGTTCAGCTCGTGTGCTCAAGAGGGAACTTCAATAGGTTTTCACTTGTGTTTGCTCTCAGTCTATGGCAAACGCTCCCTGTCAGTTTCCGACTATCTACTTTCCTCTATCATAGCATTTAAGTATTGGTTTGAGTTTAGCAAAAAGTTTTTAATATGTCAATAATAATTTATTCAATTCGAACAAATTGTGTGCGTAGTTGATATTCATAATTAGGGCTCGCTGAACGAATACATATTATTATCTTAAAGAGATGTTTGATATATAATTTGTAATGGAGAAATGCAGTTTTAATGGAGTGCAACGGAATTAAAACCAAAGGGTTGTTATATTTTGCAGAGGTTTAGGGCTCTGACCGTTTAAATAAAGTAAATAATTAATAACTCTCCCTTTGTTCGTTTCGCAATGAAAATTATATACCAAATGTCTCTCAACATAAATCAAGATGCAAGAGTCTTAGTCCATATTGACCATTTCATGCACTCCTAATGAGTGAAGCTTTCATCAATCCTTAATTAAAATTAATATGCAGTCATTAAAAACCAACTAATTAGAACGTTTTACTACAATAACCGCGATCTCAGGACGATTAAAAATTCGGATACGTTCTACGGAGGTTCCCAGGCCTCTGCTCACATATAGTATGGAGTCATTATTGTGATAAATGCCTGAATCGTACTTGGGAAACAGCGTTCTATTGGGCGAAATAACCCCTCCCAGAAAAGGCAGCCTTATGGCACCGCCATGAATATGTCCTGAAAGTATCAGATCCGCTTTCCAATCTGAATACTCTTGAAACCAAGTGGGATCATGGGCTAAAAGAATATCAAAGCGTTCCTTGGAAGCAGAGCCAATTTTTGTTTCAATAAATTGAGCTGTAAATTGATCTTTACGCACTTTATTTTTTCTAACCTTTTTGCGATATGGTATGGATGATAAACCATAAATGCCTATACTTTCTCCATTTTTTTCGAAGCTTAACATTTCATCATCCAATATAAAGCATCCTGTTTCAGCAACTTTGTTAATATAAGCACTAAATACATCCGGTGTATGTAATCTGCAGTACAGGTCATGATTGCCATAGGCATAATAAACCGGATACCGATTGTTTAAATTCTGCAGCAAGGCTACCGTTGCATGCCCATCATCATCAGTAGAATTAATCATATCTCCGGTTAATACAATGAAATCAGGCTGCTCTTTGTTGATAGTATCAATGATTTTCTTATTGTTCTCTCCTAAATCTTTTCCATGCAGGTCAGCCAAATGAATAATCTTTAATGCTTCTATGGACTCAGGCAATTGGTCCGTTATAATTTCTTTTTTTGAAACTTCTATCCACATGGTACTTATATATATAATGACTATAGCGCATATGGCAATTGTTATTAATATTATCATCTTTAACTTCATTCTATCTCCTCTCTGTTGGTTATATCAATGATATTATCCATTTTTTCTTAACCCATTCAATCCTTATATGATATTCATTTAGGCAAGTCCTAATTAAAAACAATTTCATTTTATGTTTTGAAACATAATAAAAAAAAACAGCAAAGATAGATTTTGCAAATATTGCAAAATCACCTTATATATGAATTGATTTTATAACCTAATCACTTGAAGAAATATGTGCTTTACAATAAGCTTCAATTTGTTTTAAACACATATCTCTTACATTTTTGCATTTATAGTTTTTATACCATTCAACGGTTTGTGTAATGGTGTCTTCAATGTCCCAAACCGGTTTCCATCTCAGATAATTTTTTGACTTGGTTGAATCCAAGTTTAATAGACTGGTTTCATGCATTTTATTTTCTACTTGATTATTAATTGAATAGCCGCCATTTCCCCAACATTTCACAACTTTTTGTACCAAAGCTTCAACAGGAACAATATTACTGAAATCAGGCCCAAAGTTCCATGCATTTGCATATATGGCCGGATTCAATTCTAAACTTTTACTTGCCAGGGTTAAGTAGCCGCATATGGGTTCCAATACATGCTGCCAAGGCCGAATGGCATGAGGATTTCTTATAACAATCTTTTCTTTTTTTTCCAGTGCTTTTATACAATCAGGAACTATTCGGTTCTCTGACCAATCGCCTCCGCCTATAACATTTCCACTTCTTGCTGTTAATATTAATGTATTATGTTTATCAAAATCCTGACTGTTAAGAAAAGATTTTCTGTAGGATGCAACCAGGAGTTCAGCACATGCTTTACTTGAACTATACGGATCATCCCCTCCCAGTTCATCATTTTCTCTATATCCATAAACCCATTCTTTATTTTTATAGCACTTATCACTAGTAATTATTATACCTAATTGTGTAGATTCTGTCTCTTTTATTTGTTCCAACACATTTAAAGTCCCCATCACATTAATATCATAGGTACTAATGATATCTCTATATCCTTCTGATACAATAGGCTGTGCTGCAAGATGGAAAACGATTTCCGGATGATACTTTTTAAAAGCTCTTTTCAATTCTTCCTTTGAACGAATATCGGCAATAATACTATTTACATCATGGTCCATATTACATAATACATAGTTATCTATTTTGTTTTCGGGCTCTAGTGCGTACCCTATTACATTTGCTCCCAATTCAACCAGCCACAGTGATAGCCATGATCCTTTAAATCCTGTATGACCGGTTATCATAATATTTTTTCCTCTAAAAAAACTTTTAAATAAGTCTATCAATTACATACACCTCGATTTAATGTAGACCCATATAATAGTGCTTATTTTCAGCGTACCATGATATGGTCTTTTCTATACTGTCATCCAATTTAAAGATAGGCTCCCAACCCAGCATAGTTTTGATTTTAGTGATATCTGGATTCGGAAACCACAACTCATTTTTTCTATTTTCAATATGCCCAAATAGTAGCTTCCGGTTGCTGCCTAATATTTTATGAATTCTTTCTAAATAATATCTAAGCGGAGACCCATTTCCTGTTCCAACATTGAAAATTTCATTTTTAACCTCTGTATTTTCTACAGCCATAATCATGGCTCGAACAATGTCTCCTACATAGCAATAATCTCTATATTGTGTGCAGGAAGTCAACATCATATCTTTTTCTTCCAGTAAAGTCAGTATGGTATTACAAAATATCTTATGCCGGGGTTCTGATTCACCAAACACACCGAATAATCTTAAAGTAATCATATCTATTTCATTTTCTTTTGCTATTTGGTGCCCTATAATCGTCGCTGCTGCTTTTGAACTTCCATAAATATTAATTGGATGTACACAAGTATTTTCAGATAAAGTCTCTTTACTATCACCATATTCGGCACAGGTCCCAATATTGACAATTCTTTTACACCCTATATCTTTAGCAAGCCTGATGACGTTAGTAGTCCCAATAATATTAGTCTCTATGGCTTTATCAATATTGTTTTCGGCTACTTGAACGCCATAGCCTGCCAAATGAAAAATAATATCAGGCTTAAATTCTATAAACGTATTTTTCAAATTCTCTTTGTTGCTTATATCGCCCTTAAATATATCCATTTTTTTAATTTCTTTTTCCAATCTCCACAGGGGCTTGGAGGCGCGGGTGACAATACCCACTTTTGAACCCAAGCCGATTAGTTTTTTCACCAAATGGGAGCCGATGAACCCTCCACCACCTGTGACTAAGACTCTTTTTTTATTAACCCTCATATTATCATCTACTTTATTTCTTTATTGTCATATAATTTTTAAAATCATATCCATCTTTATTGGTAAACAAGCTTTCCATATCGCTCTTGATGGGTTTCACACTATGCATAACATGACGTAAGGCATTTAAATATGGAAAATATGCGTATTGCATCACTCTAAAATCAATATTTAATGGACTCCACTTCCAAAGATCAAATTCATCTTCATTAAAAATAAGCAAGCTGCCAAAATGATACGCTACTAATCCATGTTCACCAATATATAGTTGTTCATTTCTCACACTAATGGGTTCTTTAGGATTAAGAATAATATTCCACGGTGCGGTATTTATGCCATTATGTTCCGATATTTTAATGTTTGAAAATAGTTGTGGAAATTGATCCAGATATTTTTGGTCTCCCCACCTTGGAAATTGTGGCTCAGGATAATCATGACACCACTCTAAACATTTCTCCATCCACCATTTTAAGATAATTGAAGAAGAGCCGTCTTTGCTAAACCCTAACAAGCCCGCTTGATAAATTCCATTTGTTTTTTCCATTTCTCCGGGAGCTCTTTGCCTTGTTATCAAAACAGAATGACCTTCCCATTCGTCATATATAGCTTTGGGGTGGGAGAAAAAGTAAATATCAGCATCACAATACAGCAGCTTTTCTACATTATAATTTTCTAAAATATAGGAACATAATACCGGTTTGAGTGTCCAACAAAATTCATTTAATTTCCTGTTAGGTCTAACCGCTTTTACTCTTTCGTTTTCAATTTTGTCTAAAGGCAGCAATGTAGCATTACTTAAGTTTAAGCTTTTCAGCAAAGTATAAGATTGAATATCTATACAACAAATCCATAAATGAAAACTTTCCATCTGATTTAATAAGGAACGATATAACGTAAGGACTTTAAACACATATTTTTCAGAAGCAATAGAACAAAAATAGTACATATTATCCCATTTGGATATGATTACATCAAATTCACTGTATTTTAATGGTGTTTTGGCTTCTTCAATTTTTTTATCGCTATAGCACGCACCAACTTTTTCCCCAATTATTCCCATGGAATTTCTTAGAGCCATTAGGTAGGGTAGATAGATACCATTTTTTATAACATTACTGATTTTAATACTGCCTAAGTTCCACAAGTCATAGTGGTCCTGATCAAATATATCAATACATGCGAAATGATAAGCAACCAATTCATAGCCTTCAATCAATACATTGGTTTCACTGCGTGTGATCTGATAATTATTGTTATATATCGTATTCCACGGCGCAGCGTTAATGCCTAAATGTCCGGATATTTTTGTATCTGCAAAAAGTCTTGGTAAATGATCTAAATATTTTTGATCACCCCATCGGTCGCTATCGGGATCTTCTCTTAGGTAACACCACTCCAAACATTTCTGTTTCCACCAGTTGACCGCATTTCTGCCTATTTCATTATTTTTGAAACCAACGAGTCCTGCTTGATATACGCCATACTTTTTTTCAACCCAATCCAGATCTCTTTGCAAACATAAATATAAGGAGGCCTCACCCCAATCATTGTAAATCGCAATAGTATCTGAGAAAAAATACATATCCGAATCACAATATATAGCAGAATTGACTTTGTAATGTTCGAAAATATAGGAAATGAGCCAAGATTTCATCGTCCAGCAATACTCGCTCATTGTTCGGGATTGTCTAGTTTGCCGCAATGCATCTGTCTCAACATCTTTAACATGAATGAGAATAACATTTTCAAACTGTTTTTCATTTAAAAACTCATAAATAAAGTCATCCATGCAGCAAATAAATAATTTATAGTCGGTTGTTACACGATTTAATGATTCATAAAAAGCCAATATTTTAATTAAATATTTTGTTCCGGCTATTGAACAAAAACATTGTTTTGGATCACCACATCCTTTCCTGATATCCAAAGTTAATTCTTGCCGATCCATGATGCTATCAATTTGTTCCTGAATATTTTCCACCTGCTGCTCACATGTGAATTCTACATCCATTGTCGTCATCTCCATTTGTTCTTGTAATACATCTGCCAACCTAAGAATTTCTTGTAGGTTAATCCGCTCATCAACCCCTTCTTCATATGGTTTGATATCTTTCGCGGGCCCCGCAGGCTTCTCTCTCGGAACTTCTACTACTGGGTCCATCACCGGCTGCACTGGGACATTCTCTACTGGGTCCATCACCGGCTGCTCCGGGATATTCTTTACCGGGTCCTCTACTACCGGGTCCATCACCGGTTGATCCGCCATATTCTCTACCGGGTCCTTTAACGGGTCTTTGTTCTTAATTTTACAAAAGCTTTGCTTGATTCTAACACTTAGCTTATGAAGAAAATTTGTAATGGCATGCATTACCCTCATGGTAATATTTCTAATTTTTAAAATAAACCCCGTCAAACCTTTTAACCTCCTTATTCTCTAATTTTGAATATATATGGTTAACAAAGCCACCTATTTTTTATATTGAAAACCTTCATCTGTTATATTGTTTGAGAACAATTGACCTAGGTGGCATTTCTTATGCGAGATGCCACCTACCCAAGAAACATGATTGATAACTTTGTTAACTAACTTTTACTTCATATTTAAATCTAACAATGCATTTGCATTCTCAATATCTTTATTCGTATCAATTCCAATCCAATAACCTTTATGCTCATAAACCGCTAACTCTCCAATGCTGCCTAATTCTTTAAGCAATGTTTCTTCTAATACACAATTTTTGTCTTCACTAAGATATGAAAGTATTTGCTTACTACAGACAAAAAAGCCTCCATTGATAATATGATTTAAAAGGGGCTTTTCTTTGAAGCTTGTAGCAATCCCGTCTTTTACTGTTAAAATGCCGTAATTACTTTTATACGCTATTCCCGTAACTGTTGCTAACTTTCCTTTTCTATGATGATAGTCCATCAATGCATCAATATTAATGTCTGAGATCCCATCACCATAAGTGAGTAAAAAAGGATCTGTTTTTATATACTTTTCAAGTTTTTTTACTCTTGCTCCTGTCATAGTATCTTCGCCGGTATCTACGAAGGTAATATTCCAATCTTCTTTAGGTTTTTCAACATAGTCAATCTTTTCAATTCCGAGATTATACTTATAGTTAGAATGATATATATTATAATTGTGAAAATAATCTTTGATGACATTACCTTTATAACCTAAAGGTAATAAGAAATCATTATATCCATAATTACTATAATGCTTCATAATATGCCAGATAATAGGCTTTCCTTTCACAATTGCCAGTGGTTTAGGGATTGAAGATGTTACATGGCTCATTCTTAGTCCTTTACCGCCGCATAAAATGATGACATCCAAAATTTCTCACTTCCTTTAATTGTATTTTATTCAGAATTGATAACGACTGTTACACCTTTCAGCCTTTTTACACATATCAATGTATTAGAGAAACCCTAGGTAATACCTAGGGAAAACTGGGGTGAGATTATGGAAACAATAAAAATTGGATCTACTGTACCTGTTGTAAAACCACTGCAAAATTTGCTTACAAGGCTAGGACTATATCAACACAGTATTGATGGTATATATGGATTTTTTACAGAAAAAGCTATCATTGCTTATCAAGAATCTAAGCATTTAAAATCAGATGGCATAGTAGGTCCTATTACATGGAAATCTTTTGATGATCCATCCAACCCATATATACCTTATACCATAAGATCAGGAGATACGTTACGTGAAATCAGTAAAAAATATTCAACCACTGTTAACGAAATAGTATTAACGAATCCTGAAATCAATTTAGAAAGTTTAATTCCAAATGAAATCATTATTATTCCCCTTAAAACCATTGATTTGGATACCATTAAAATAAATGTTTCAGATACCATTGAAACCGATCAAGAAAATATCATGCAAGATTTAGAAAATCCTATTATTTGTAAATTACCCTTGGTCTCAATTTTATTACCTGTATACAACCATGCCCATTTTTTAAAACAAACCATTGGCTCTGTACAGAATCAATCGTATACCAACTGGGAATTAATTATTATAGATGATGGTTCTACTGATGATACGCCAGAGGTTTTAAAACAATATGAAACGGATTATAGAATTCAGATATATCACCAGCCCAACCAAAAAGTGCCTCGAACCCTTACTCATCTGCACACTTTGGTTAAAGGCCGGCTGATTACATGGATTTCATCTGATAATTATATGGCCCCCACTATGCTTGAAGAATTGGTCAAATACCTGATTCAATATCCGGATATCTCTATGGTTTATGCAGACCCGGCACTTATTAAAGAAAATGGAGAATATCTGCATGAAAATGGGTATCGAGATCAAAACAGAGACCGGGAAAGACCCTATATATTGCGACTACCTCAAGACACAGAATCTTTAGGATCTGAGTTTGATAATTATATAAATGCTTGTTTTTTATACAAAAGAGATGAAGCCGCTGCTATGGCAGGTCATTATTTTGAAGATTTAAACGGAATGGAAGATTATGATTTTTGGTTGAGACTTATTAAAGGTGGTAAGATACACCATATCAATAATCAAGAACCTTTGTATTACTATAGGGTTCATGACAAATCACTGAGTAACCAGATACAGGAAAAACATCTTAGTGATTATCAAGAGCGAAGTGAAAAGCTGTTGGCTTTAGACAAACAGCGCACAGAATACGCCAGTAAGCCATGGATGGTTAAAATGAGTCGAAAAGCAAAAAGATATTTAAAACAACATTCTAAACTTTTTAAATTTTTAAATCAATATAAATGGCAAGTAACCGATAAAAAAATTCATTTTGTCTGCCCTAACGAAACCGTAAGCCTTAAAGACAGCCAATGCTTTGTAAGATTATATCAGGATCGGTTTGATCTATACAAATACAAAGACTATGATTACCAGCTCATTGCATCCATTGAATTTGGTAATGAAATGGATGCATTGGCTCTGAAAGCGCGATACACTCATACCGATAATCCTTTTTGGGAGTTTCCATCCTCTTATAAAAAGAAAATCATTGGGATACATCTGCCTCTTTCTTATATAGATGTTGACAAAACCATTAAAATAATGAAAATATATGAGGATTCTTTCTTTATTTTAACCGATACACTTGAAAACTCAAGCGTCAAAAATACAAAGCTTATTACAGAAGCCGTTACCAACTGTGCATTTATTGGAATGAAAGAAATGGGCGAGGATTATTGGATGTACAGCGGTTTGGATTGTATGTTGCTTCCTCCCTTGCTGGAATCAAGCCATTGTTATTCGATTATAAATAAAAGCTGTTTGTTAAGCTGGTCAATAGGAAAATGGTTGTTAATACCTTCTGACTTGCAGGATGGAAAAGTTTTACCTTTTGTCTATGCTTATGATTCCAATTTTTATTTTCCTGATGTTTCTAAGTTTAACAATCCTGTTCATCATAAAGAAGTGCTCAATCGATATTTAGAAAGCTATTCTTATACCGGCAGAATAAAAAAACTATTCTCGTTATGTAATTTAGCGACACAAGATAAAGCCGTCAAACGGCCTAATTTTTCTTTTGATATACACAAAGAAGATGTTCTACCGGTTAAAAGTGTGCCGGCCTTATCTCGTGATTTAACTTTTAAAGGATGGATTGGGCTATGCATCGACGCTTTAGACGAAGGCGGATCAGAACAAGTGGTTGCTTTTTTAGCTAAAGCCTTTAGAAGCAGAGGTATAAATGTAAAAATCTTATGTACACAAAGAGATGGAAGTATTGCCAATTATCTAGTGCAGCAAAACTTTGATGTTCGTATATATCATGGTGATTCTGAAGCCTTTAGAAAAGATCTTATTCAAGACCCGCCATTAATTGTAAATACTCATAATACAAAACATTTTTTAGATATATTATTGGATTTGAATATTCCTATTGTAGAATCTATTGAAGATATGTACATCTATTTTTCTGAGGAAGATTGGCAAGAAGAAAAGAACAGGAGCAGATGTTTTAATCAAGTCATTGCAGCATCAAACTATGTTAAAACATATTATTTGATGAAAAATGATGCGATTTCAGAACAGCAGATTGTTTTAATTGAAAACGCAGGAGATCCGTCAAGATGCAGTGGCCGAGAAAGAATTTTTACTCGAAATTTTTTAAATATCGGTTCTAATGATTTTGTGTTTTTATCCATTGCCTCAATAGATGGCAGAAAAAATCAATTGGGTATGATGACGGCTTATGATTCTTTTTATAATCATTATAGTAAAGATTCCAAATTTATTTTTTCAGGTCATATTTTTGATCCCAATTATTACTATGAGATGTTAGCCTATAGAGAAAAGTTAAATTCTAAAAATAATATTTTGATTTTGCCATATGCTAATGATAAGCCGGGAATGGATGTGGGCAGTTTGTATCAAGCTTCAGATTTATTTGTTTTAGACTCATATTTTGAAGGATGGAGTATGACGGCTACAGAGGCACTGTATAGTGGCTTGCCTATTATCCATAGTAATTGTGGAGGTGGTCCGGAATTATGCAGTGACGGCACTTTTGGATATTTGATCCCTAATCCTCTAGGAGATCCTTTTTCTACGGATTTACCTTCATTCGTCAATGCTATACAGTCAAAGCAGCCTGATAATACTCAGGCACTCATTACCGCTATGAAAAACGCATGGGAAAATAGAGCGGCTTGGCAAGAGAAAAGAAGAGAAATTTCAACCCTTGCATTGTCAAGATTTAACAGTCAAAAAATGATTGATAAATATTTAGAAACATTTAATAATGTCTTAAAACTAAAACAATAACTTTCTTAAAAAATAAGGCAGGGTTTCAGATGATGAAATCCTGCTTTTAATAAAATTTCAAGAAAGGAGTCGATATGATGAAAATATTTCGACGAATTATAATGAAACATTTGACAACTATTTTTAATTGATAACGGTTGTTAATTTTTTTGATTCTAATCTACCATTTAGATAATCATTGATGGCTCTTGAATATTCACCGCTGGAATTTACGATTTCAACGCTGTTTTTTTCTAATGAATTTGCAAGCTTAGCATCCATTTGGCTTGCTAGTATGGTATTAACACCTTTTTCATGTAATAAATCAATCAGTTTTTTTTGGTGACAAGTATGCTTTATTGTTGATACAAACTCTATATCTTTGATACGTCTTCCTTCTGCTTTAGCAATTGCAAAGCATTCACAAGAGTTGAGGCATTGAATAATTTCCCCATCAATAGGTACAGCAATAATCAGCATTATCCTCATCCTTTCTGATTATTCACTTCTCTCTAATAGTATTGTTCCCAAAATGATATAAAAAAAACAATATTTAGCAATTTTTTTGATTTTTAAGGAACAATATGCTTATATTTTAATAATTTTAGTCCCCGAGCGTATTTGCTTATATTTTCAGGCTTTATATCGTATTGCTTCATTAATTTTACACCAAATTCTTTCATAGATTCTGCACTACCTTTAACTAATTCTATCTCTAATTCATATATTTCTTCTTCTAAATGATCAGCCAGAATTTTTCCTCTATCTACAGCAATTTCAAACTGGTTATGGAAATAATTCATAATAGCTTTTTTTCTTGTAAAAACTGTCTTTATTTTTTCCTGTAATGGCTGTTCTTTAATAATGTTGTCCAGGTCTTTGCCTATAGGAGTCATACTAAACCAGCCGGCAAACAAAATATCTTTTGATCCGGAAATATCTTTATTCCATTCCTCTCGAGAATGCAAACCATTTACGCTGCTTCCTTTGGTTTTAACCGTCGCTATTTTCTTTTGTCCCTCACTTCTTATCCGTAGTGCAATGCCTTTTTTAAGAAAATCATCATTATATGTGTCATAATAAACCGCATCCATTTTAACTTCTTGAGTATGTTGTAAAGCGTATTTCTCTATTATTGCTTTCCAAAGATCAAAATCTAAATTTTCTATTTTGTATTTCAATTCTATTTCCATAAACAACCTCCAAAGTAATTAACAGTGAATAATGAATAGTTAATGAAGATTTTGCTCAGCAAAATCCTCCATAATTATTTAGTATTTTGTGTGGTAGAAAAAATTTCCAAATTTTTTCTAAAATCGCTTTCACACTAAATGATTAGTAGTATAATAAAAATAAGGAAAAAATTTGGAGGAATGAAATGTTCAAAGCAAAATCAAAACCAAAGTTATTACGGATTCCAAAAGTATTTTCAATACTATATATCGCTATGTTGACAGGTTTATCTTTAGATGCATTTAGTGGGAACATTTCTTTTTTTCATCAAACCATCCAATTCCTTGTACACATGATTCCGGTTTTTATGCTGACAGGGATACTCATTATTGCATGGAACAAACCTAAGCTGGGCGGCACCCTATTCTTAGCCACCGCCTTAATCCTCACTTTATTTTTTAATACTTTTCAAAGTGTCAGCAACTTTCTTGCAATATCTTTTCCATTATGTTTAATAGGTTTATTGTTCATTCTCTTTGGATTTATAGATGAACGCATTTTTTAAAAGTAATGCTTCCTACTATAAATCCCCATAGAAACACTCATGGATATAATATATATTAATAAGGATATAACCGCCACGCTTATTGTAAGATTAATTTGACTCATTTCACTTATCCATTGGGTTAAATTAAGGAATGCTGCCGGTGGTGGTCCGGAAGGGATTAAAACCTTAACTGAAAGAAGACCCAGCCCAATAAATCCAAAGATTAGAAACTTATAGATATTGGCTGCTTTAATATATCCCATTTTATAAATCATAGGTATATATATTGCAATCATTACAACAAAGATCAGTATCACTAATAAAAAGGATAGATAACTTTCCGCACCAGCTTCAATGGTAATAACGTTCAGTAATATTAAGCTATTTTTGATCAATTGGAATACCAGAACAGTAAATGCACTTGCAAGAGCTACGGACAAATATCTTGCTTGAACGATTGTTGTTTTCTTAATAGGCAGAGCAGCAATCCATCTAACGGTATGATTGGCCTCATCTTCATAAGAGGCTTTCCCAATGAAACCAAATATAATTAGAAATGTTGGCATTGCAAAACTCATTTGATCGCTTCCGTTAAATGTAAATATAAGCCCTAAAAACAGACCTATAGCAATATAATTTTTTAAATTTTTTTTCTGAATGGCAAAATCCTTGATGATTAAACTGATCATTATTCTACCTCCTTAACCAATCTTAGTAAAAGCTCTTCTAAGTTGACTTTATCTCTTAAATAATTCCCATTGGTAAATTGTTCATGAAATATTTTATCAAATGCTTGAATATTATCTGTTATGCCGCTAAAACCAAATTCACCTTTTTCTATTCCTTTTAGGCTGGAGGCTGCTTTAGTATTTAAATATTTTTTATCAGCCTTAACGATTTTCCACTTGTTAAAAAGTTCATTCTTTTCTTCACAAACTATAATCCTGCCATTATTGATGACTGTAATGTAATCTGCTATCTTTTCTATATCTGAGGTAATGTGTGAAGAGAACAGAATACTGCGGTCTTCATCTTGGATAATATCTAAAAAAAGTTCCATTAGTTCGTTACGAGCGACAGGATCCAGTCCGGAAGTAGGTTCATCCAGTATCAGCAGTTTAGGGTTATGGGCCAATGCATGGGCTACAGACAGTTTTACTTTCATTCCTTTTGACAGCTCTTTTACTGTTTTAGTTCTATCAATATGAAATCGATTTAATAAATTTTCTAAAAGAGATTGATCCCACTCTCCGTAAAAACTTTTAACAAATTTATTGGTCCAATCAACCGTCATTTCTTCATAAAAATACTGCTCTTCACTGACATACCCTACTTTGCTTTTAATCATTTCAGAATACTTCTTGCTATCTTTTCCTAGTACTTCTATATTTCCTGATTCATATTCGATGAGATTCATGATACATTTTAAAGTTGTACTTTTGCCTGCACCGTTTTGACCTACAAAACCCATAATATAGCCTTTAGGCAGCTCAAAATTTATATCCTTTAATTCAAATGTATCGTATTTTTTTATTAAGTGATTGACTTTTAAAATTATATCATCATGCATCTATTCCACCCCTATTTCCTATCATTTAATATCTTCTCAAAAATTTCTTTTATCTCTTCTTTTTTCATATTCAGCTTATTACACTGGCTTATCCCTTTTTCAAAGTGTTGTTGAGCATCTTTTAACCGAGATTCTTTTATCATCTCTGCACCCGTTTGTGCCACAAAAGAGCCTTTACCTTGGGATGTAATAATATATCCCTCTGTTTCAAGGTCTTCATAAGCTTTTTTTACTGTAATGACGCTAATCTTTAATTCTTTAGCTAATCCTCTTATAGAAGGAAGCATTGTGCCCGACTCTAGAGTTCCATTCATTATTTGCTCAAGAATTTGCATTTTTATTTGTTCATATAATGGTGTTGGATCATTATTGGTAAGCGCTATAAACAATATTCTCTACCACCTTCAACTGTGTATATATTTATATACACAGTATATACAGTTATACACACTTTGTCAACGTACTTTTTCATAAAAAAAAAGTTTGCAATAAAATTGCAAACCTTTATGTGTATTGACTAATAATATTCTTTTATATGCTCCATAGCTTTTACCAAAACATCTTTTACATGATCATCATCCAATGAATAAAAAGAGGATTTACCATCTTTTCTTACTTTCACCAATCTATTTTGACGCAAAACCCTTAACTGATGAGATACTGCCGATTGGTTCATACCGATCATTTTAGATATATCATGAACGCAAAGATCTTTTTCCAATATGGCAAATAGAATTTTTAATCGAGTAGGATCTCCAAATACTTTTAAAAAATCTGCCAGTTCAATAGCATCTTCATCCTTGGGTATTCTTTTTTCAGCCTCTTTGGCATGACTACAATGATAATCACTCATTTTAAGCACCTCTAACATGAAAATATGTTCAATTGTTTGTATTGTAATATGTATTTTATTCTATGTCAACATTAGATTGTTACTTGTATAGGAATGCAGCCAAATTAAACTCTATGATTGAATTTAACCATCCGGATATGGTCTTCCCATCTGCCATTTATTTTAAGGAATTTGTAAGAAATCCCCTCATTTATAAAATTAAGCCTTTGGGCAACTCGTAAAGAACTTACATTATTAGGCATAATATCCGCTTCTATTCTGTGTAACTTGTATTGATTAAACATTATGGATATTCCTTTTCTAACAGCTTCTGTCATATAGCCTTTATTGGTTTCATTTTGGTCCAGCCGATACCCAAGATAACAGGATAAAAAAGCATGTCTTTCTATGGAAGTAAAACTCACAGATCCAATGATCTTATCCATGTCATCTTTTTTTAAAACCCACAGCCTTAACATATCACCTCTGGTAATCGCTTGTAATTCTTTGACTAAAATTTTTTTTTGATGGTAAATATCATAATAATTATTTGCCTTACGTGGTTCCCATCTTTTTAGAAATCTTTTATTTCTCAATTGATAATCTAATACTTTGTCTGCATAGGTTGAGTCCACAACCTTTAATACAAGTCTCTTGGTCCTGTACTCTCTCATTTTTCGCCCACCCCTTAGTTTATGTATTATATATCTATGATACATGATAAGGGTTCTATGCCTTTTTTATTGTCAAAAAATCTTATGTAAACTTTAAGCTTATATCCAAAGCTTTAACCGTATGGGTTAAAGCACCTATGGAAATAATATCCACACCGGTTTGTGCTACTGCTTTTACATCTTTATCCCCCATATTCCCTGATGCTTCAACTAAAGCTTGTCCATCGATCAACGCCACAGCCTGCTTCATAGTAGGAATATCCATGTTATCCAACATAATAATATCTGCTCCGGCACTCAAAGCTTCTTCAATCTGTTTGAAGTTTTCAACCTCAACTTCTACCTTAAGGGTATGTGGAATATTTTTTCTAGCCGCCGTCACGGCATGGGTTATCCCTCCGGCTGCAACGATGTGATTATCTTTAATCAAAACACCATCTGCTAAGTTGAATCGGTGATTGGTTCCACCGCCAATTTTAACAGCATATTTTTCTAAAACCCTCAAACCGGGTGTTGTTTTTCTGGTATCTGTAATCTTAGCCCGGGTTCCTTTAACTTGTTGGACAGCCTTAGATGTTCTGGTAGCAATACCTGAAAGTCTTTGCATAAAATTTAATGCAACTCTTTCGCCCGTTAATACACCTATGGCAGGCCCTTTAATTTCAGCAATAACATCTCCGGCAACTACCTGCTCACCCTCTTGAGCTTTAAAATCCAGCTGTATATCAGGATTGACTTTTAGAAAAATCATTTCTGCCAGCTCTAAACCACAAACGATGCCTTCTTCTTTTGCAATAAATTTACCATGAATCATTTGCTCTTTTGGGACTGTGCTGTTGGTCGTAATATCTCCTGTTCCTATATCTTCAATAAGCGCTTTAGAAATGATTTCTTGTATTGATAACTTATCCAGCATATTTTTATCTCCTAACTCATATATCCGTTCTATAATGTGCACCTACATTATTCTTACGTTTTATAGCCGCTGTTAGTATTTCTTTTGAAACAGTAGCCATATTATAAACTTCAAAGCTTTGTTTAGACATTAACTCTACAGCATCAAGTGACTCAAGTATTTTGTTCATTTGACCCAATGCTTCTTTCATGTCTGCTTCTTCTCTTATAATTCCACCTTTTGATGTCATAATCTCTTTGATCTCTTTACTAAGCTTATCATAATCCAATTCTTTGGACTCTACCTTTGGTAATTCATTCTTTTCAAGAACATAGTCTGAAAAGCTATTTTGATGGTTTTCATTAATATATTGTGCACACCTTCTACCGAATACTAAGCACTCTAAAAGAGAATTGCTTGCTAAGCGGTTAGCACCATGAACACCGGTACAAGCTGCTTCTCCACTGGCATATAATCCTTTAATATTGGTCATTCCGTTGAGGTCGGTTTTTAATCCTCCCATTAAATAATGCTGCACCGGGCATACAGGAATCCAGTCTTTTGATATATCAATATTATTCTCTTGACACTTTTTAAAAATGGTTGGGAATCTTTTTAACAAGACTGTATCTGTTTTCGAGGTTATGTCCAGATAGACATGGCTGCTATTTGTTTTAACCATTTCTTCTGCAGTAACTCTCGTTACAATATCTCTGGGTGCTAAGTCTTTCATAGGGTGCTTGTCTGCCATATAAGCATCCCCATCTTTATTTTTTAAGATACCGCCTTCTCCTCTTACTGCCTCGGAAATCAAAAATGATTGATCATGATCATCACGAGAATATAATGCGGTGGGATGAAATTGCACGAATTCCATATTCTTTGTATGGGCACCCGCTCTAATAGCTGCAGCAATACCATCTCCTGTCGCCTCAATAGGATTGGTGGTATGTTGATATGCTTGTCCGATACCGCCTGTACACACCACAATATTGGTTGACAGTAATATCTTATGGTCTTCACCATCTTTTATAATCACACCAATGGCTCTATTTTTTTCGGTGATAATATCTAATAAAAAAACGCTTTCTTTCAGTGTAATATTGGGTTTATTCATAGCAAAAGATTCTAACGTTTTAACCGTCTCTCTTCCTGTAGCATCTCCACCGCAATGAAGTACCCTATTTCTCGTATGTCCGCCTTCACGGGTAATATGTAAGTCCCCTTCTTCATCCAAATCAAAAGGCACATTCATAGACATAAGATTATGGATATCATTAGGTCCTTCGTTGACCAGTACATTAACTGCCTCTTTATCACATAGCCCTGCACCTGCAACCATTGTATCTTGAAAATGGCATTCCACTTGATCATCTTTTGATATGACTGCTGCTATTCCGCCTTGTGCAAGCCATGAATTACTTTTAGCATTTTCCGCTTTAGAAAGCATCGCACACGAAAGCTTTTCATCTAAATTTAAAGCAGTATATAAACCTGCTAAACCACTTCCAATAATAATCACATCATAGGCTTCCGTGGTCAGCTGATTTGTCTCCCCACTATATAAAAATCTTCTCACTAGGAACACTCCTATCCCCCAAATTATGCTTTCATCATTCTGTCTAAGCTTTTAAATGCTTTTTGAATGATTTGGCTATCCATAATAATTTCATGCTCATTGTTTTTCAAAGCATTTCGTACATCTATTAATGAAGTTTTCTTCATATTTTTACATACCATCTTTGGCGATAACAAATAGAAGTTCTTCTCTGGAGCTTTTTTCTTCAAATAATCTACAACACCAACTTCTGTTCCAATCATAATATCTTTATTATCTGATTCCAATGCATGCCGAATGATTTGAGATGTACTTCCCACAAAATCTGCTTGGTTTAAAACTTCCGGAACACATTCAGGATGTACCAATAATAATGCATCCGGCTGAGCTTTTTTTGCTCGGTTTACATCCTCAACGGTAATTCGACTGTGAACCGGGCAATGCCCATCGAATAGAATAACTTCTTTGTCCTTAATTTGCTCAGCAATATATTGTCCTAAATTGCGGTCCGGCACAAAAATTATTTTTTTCTGTTCCAGAGAGTCCACAACCTTCATAATACTTGAAGAAGTACAACAAATATCGCTTACACATTTAACATCAGCCGTAGAGTTTACATAGGTGACAACTGCTGCATCCGGATGCTTCTCTTTTAGTGCAATCACATCTTCTGATGTCGCCATATCGGCCATAGGACATCCTGCGTCCATTACCGGTAAAAGCACTGTTTTAGTTGGATTAAGTATTTTTGCTCCTTCAGCCATAAAATGCACACCACAAAAGACAATAACATCTTCTTCGGCCTCTTTGGCTTTTTTGGCTAACTCAAAAGAATCTCCGATAAAATCAGCTACTGCTTGAACCTCTATATCTTGATAAAAATGCGCAAGTATAAGGGCATTTCTTTCTTTTTTTAACTGCTTTATCTCTTCCTTGATTTTTTCATTGTTTTCCATATTTATTGAACCTCCAATGGTTTTCTCAAAAAACGATATTTGCCATAATTTTTCAAAAAATATCATACCATTTATTCTTAAGTATTTCAATGAATATACCCTCAAATTTTAATACAAAACGTCTAAAGTATGTGGGTCATGATCTTTTTTATCGATATATAGCAATCCATCTAGCCCATAAGTAGCCAATAGAACCTGGGCCGGGGATTGAATATTTTGTTTTTTCAATTCTTTCATTAACCAATCATGATCTAATTTCATTGCCGTAAGGTGTTTTTCTAATATGACCCCATCTATAATAACAATAGCAGGAAGTCCCACCGGTTTTGCTGCAAGATTTAAGTCCTCTCTTTTTACTTGCTGCTTTGCAGATCTCAATTGAAAGCTTAATTTACCACTGGGTTCTAAAATGGCAAATTCTACATCGGCAAGATTATATACACCATAAATTCTGCATTCTTCCAAAATATCATGGACATGTATTTTAACCTTTCTCATATTCTTCTCCATTATCTTACCATGTTGTATCAAAATCGTCGGTGTTCCTGCGAAAAATCTTCTTCCTTTAATGCTTTTTAGTGTAACAATGGACATGGCTACAGGCAGCACGGCATAAATCCCAAGAGAAATAAGCCCGGAAAGATACCCTATATCCCCATCAACTGCCATCGTAGCTGCTATAGACCCAATGGAAATACCAACGACATAGTCAAAAAAATTCAATTGAGTAATCTGTTTTTTTCCCATAAAGCGTGCTGCCAAAAATAGAAATGCGAAGGATATTACACTTCGTAAGGTAATGTCTATTATCTCCACTACTAGATCATTCATCATAAACACCTTTCTGCTGCTCTATTTATTAAACATCATTTCCATATTCTATTTTCTATATGTATTTTTTAAATAAATACATATACTAACCATTATAATTTACATTTTATAGAAATAAATGTATTGGAGTAATGTTAGTGTTTAATTTTATAAAAAAAATTTTTCATGCCCACCCCTCAAGCAATGCAATCAATAAAAATAATTTTGCTTTAACCAATATTCATCTACATAAAAATTTAGATAAAAATATCGCTTTGCTCAAAGAAGTATTAGGCAGCAGCATGGATATCATTTACAGCAAAATTTACTTAGGAGAACAGCGTCAACTAAAAGGAACGATCATTTATGTCAATGGTATGGTGAATAAAGATATTATTAATGAGAGTATTTTTAAACCCATCTTAGTATATGGCCACAAAGAAAAAACAAGTGATTTCAACTATGATATCCAAATTTTTGGTGAATACTTTCTTTCTACAGGCCATACAGAGTCTTCTAATGATTTGGTTAAGCTCACCAATAGTGTACTATATGGAGACACTTTATTGCTCTTAGATGGTTTTAGTGATGCATTGATTATTAATACCAAAAAATGGGACAAAAGAAGCATCAGTGAACCTCAGACCAATGTTACCATACGCGGTCCCAGAGAAGGGTTTACAGAAACCATAAAAGTCAATATGAGTATGCTTAGAAGAAAAATTGTTCATCCAAATTTAAGATTTGAAGATTTTAAAATTGGAAATAACACCAACACATCTGTTGTAATGGCTTATTTTAAAGGTATTGCACATTCTAATCTGGTAGAAGAGGTTAGAGATAGGTTATATGCCATAGACACGGATGAAATCCTGGATTCAGGTTATATAGAAGAGTTAATAGAAGATCATAAATATTCTCTTTTTCCAATGGTTGATTACACCGAAAGGCCGGATACCCTTGCGTCTAAGGTCTTGGAAGGAAAAGTAGCCATTTTTGTTGATGGTACACCTTGTGTTCTGACTGTACCGGCATTATTTGTCGAACATTTTCAAAGCGCAGAAGATTATTATGCCCGACCATTTTACTCCAGCTTTATCCGAATGATTCGCTTTTTTTCATATACCATCAGTATTTTAGCACCTTCTATTTATATTACATTGGTTTCTTTTCATCAAGAATTGATACCTACTCCATTATTGATTTCAATGGCAAAAGCTCGTGAAAGTGTTCCTTTTCCATCAGTTCTTGAATCATTGGTTATGATCGTGACTTTTGAAATATTAAAAGAAGCCGGAATACGACTCCCTCGCCCTATTGGTCAAACCATCAGTATTGTAGGCGCTTTGGTTTTAGGAGAAGCTGCGGTATCCGCAGGATTAATCGGTGAACCCATGGTTATTGTGATTTCAATTACCGCCATTTCATCTTTTATTATTCCTACCCTTAATGATTCCATCGTATTTTTGCGTTTTATGTTTTTGGGTTTATCAGCAACATTGGGGGCATTTGGAATTTTGATTGGAGCTATAATAGTCCTTATTCATTTGGCATCATTAAAATCTTTTCATACACCGTATTTGTATCCAATTGCACCATTTAACTTTAATGACTTAAAAGACGTTTTTATTAGAAAACATTTTAAATCTAAGAAAAATATAAGAAGATATCCAAATAAATAACAGGAGATATTTATGTTAAAAAATTTTTTTTATATATTTTCTATATGTGTTTTATTATTTCTTACCGGTTGCTGGGACAGTAAAGAAACCAATGAACTAGCTATTGTTGCCGGAATTGCAGTAGATCAAAGCACGAGTCAAAAATACAACGTAACCAGTCAGATTATCAATATTCCCAATATCAGTTCACAAGACGGCAGTGAAAGCTCAAGAAAGCCATATGTTAATATTTCTTCTGAAGGTCAAACCGTGCACGACGCATTACATAACGATATTAACACACAAAGCAGGTCCTTATATTATCCTCATAGTCAAATCCTTTTAATCAGCGAAGATATCGTCAAAGATAGTATCTATCCTGTGATTGAAGGTTTTGTCCGTAATCCGGAAGTTAGAACTATTTTATGGCCTTTTATTACCAAAGGTGAAGCAAAACAATTACTGGCATTTGATAGTAAGACTGAAGATATACCTGCTATGTATATCGGTCATCTTGCATCTCGGAGTCAAGATGCATTATGTGATGCCTATATCCAAACTCTGCATAACTCATTGCATGTTCTGCAAAGCGATACATCCTCATTGGTTTTAGGTATGCTGAAGTATGACAAAACCGCTGACTGCATTCAATATGATGGGTCTGCAGTTTTTAAGCATAATAAAATGATTGGAACCCTTAACAAAGAAGAAACAAATGGGATAATATGGTGTACCAAAAAGATTTCAACAGGCTCTTTATTAGCAAAATGCTCTGAATCCGAAGAATATTTTACAGTTCATATTGAAAGTTCACAAAACAAAATCACAGTATCTATGAAAGATGAGCAAATAACCGCAGATATAAAAGTTCACGCCAAAGGTAACATACATGAGTTTCCATGTTCTGTCGATCTGCTTAAAGAAGAAAGCTTACATAAAATTGAAGATATGATCAGTAAAAAAATCCAGCAGCAAATACTGTCTGCTGTTAAAAAATCCAAAGAGTATAACGCTGATATTTTTCAATTGGGTGACCGGCTCATCAGAAAATATCCCCACCGTAAAGATGAACTGGTTAGCAACTGGGATCAGCTTTATCCCAAAATAGAAATCAACATTAATGTTTCAGTTGAAATACCGGAAGTCGGCCTTTTCTTCAATTTTGAATAAGAAGGAGAAGATATACAATGATTATATTTGTAACTGTTTTTCTTTTATTGATGACTGCTATTACCATTGTCCCCCTTATAAGGAAAAGAAAACAGAAAGAAGCCATCGTATCTTTATTGGCCTATATTTTAAGTTACGTTGAACTGTTGTTGTATATTTTAAAAGCTAGAGTTCCTTCTTATTTAGAATTGATTCAACTGTCTGTAAAATTTTTTACAAACCCATAAACTTTTAAAGAGGTGCGTATCATGTCAGCTTCAAAAACAACCAATCTCCAATTATTTTTCACAATGTTTTCTTTTTTATTTGTTATCAACACCTATCTCTCTGACGCTGAAGGTGTTGCTGAGCATGCTGCATGGGTTTCTTCTATCATCGCTCTTTTTGAGGGTTTACTGATTATCTTTATTTTTTCCAAATTGGCAGTTCAATTTCCAGGAAAAACTTTAAATACTATTAATGATGAGCTGTTTGGGAAGGTTATTGGAAAAGTAATCACTGTATTATATGCTTCATATTTTTTACAGATAAGTGTTAACGTTTCACAATATTTATCATCTTTTACCCATACCATCATGCTTTTGAATACCCCCAAAGAAATTACAATTATTTTAATCTGGATTGTGGTATATTATACCTTATTGAAAGGCATTAAAACCATTTTTCACTTATCCTTTATCTTTTTTTCAATTGCATTAATCTATTTCTTTTCAAGTAATCTTTTGCTTATTGGCCAGTTTGATTTCGAATATCTTTTTCCTATTTCCACTATCCCCATAAAAGATATTTTTCACGCAGCTCATATGATAGGCACTTATTATGGAGAATCTTTATGTTTCTTAGCCCTCATTCCTTTAGCTAAAAAGGACAAAATTTCAAAAACCTTAAAATACGTAATGCTTGCAGTCCTATTATCCGGGATATCTATTATCATTAATCAAATAACCAATATTGCCGTTTTAGGTGATTTAAGCTCAATATATAAGCACACGACCTTTCAGTCTATTCGACTGGTCAACGTAGGGGATGTGATTTTAAGAGTGGATGCATTGATATATATAGAAACCGTTATGATCGTATTTTTACAAATTGTTCTTCCTTTTTATGCTTTTATGATTTGCTTATCCCAGTTATTAAATATAAAAGATTACAAAACCATATTGCTTCCAATAACAGTTTTATCCATCGCTCTCACTATTCGAGCGCTTAACATGAACGATTCCGATGTTACTTTGTTTTATGAACAAATTTATATTTTTTACACCATCCCTTTTCAGATCATTCTGCCATTGGCCTCTCTTGTCATTTTTTATGTCAAGAAAAAATTTAAGAAGGAAGAAAACATTTAAGTTATTCGGTCATTTTTTTAAGGGTTTCTAAATCCTTAATTTTAATAGATGACATGTAATAATCAATGATGCCTTCATCTCTTAATCGACTCATCTCTCGAGACATGGACGGCCTGGAAACATTTAAAAAATCGGCCAGTTCATTACGATTCATTGGAAGCATAAATATTAAGCTGCCGGCTTTGTTGTATTGCTCTAATAAGTATGTACTGATTTTACCTCTCATACTTTTAATGGATAGGTAATCTACTTTTTTATTCAGCATCAATGCTTTTTCTGATATAATTTTCAACATATTAATAATGAGCTTTTTGTGACCAACGCATGCATTTGGGCAGCTTCCTACAATTTTTTCTCCCGGAATGAATAATGCAGTTACAGGGTTTTGAGCCTGAACGGATGCCGGCCACTTAGCTAAACTTGAAAAAGCAGCCATTTCACCAAACATATCACTTTCATCTAACATAGAAATGATGACACGATTTCCAGCTGCATTTTCTTTTATCACTGAAGCAGCCCCCGATAATATAATACCTACTCCTTCAAAATCGTCACCGGCTATTGCAATGTATTCATGCTTTTTATAGTGACATACTCTAGGCTGTATGCATTGTGCCATACTCATTAGATGTTCCGGTTGTATGTCTTTAAAAAGTAATGTTTTAGAAAGAACATTAATCCATTTTTCATACATGCTATCACCTCATTTTGTAGCTAAAGCTACCGATTTTCTTTTTCTATTATATTATAATTACTTTACAAACAACACAAAATATTTAAAAATTGAAAAGGAGATGTAAACATGAAAAGAAATATTATTAAAATAGATGAAGATAAGTGTAACGGTTGCGGAATATGTATTGATGCTTGTCATGAAGGCGCGCTTCAATTGGTTGACGGAAAAGCCAAATTAGTCTCTGAATCTTATTGTGACGGTTTAGGTGATTGCCTGCCGGAATGTCCAACAGGAGCTATTACGATGGAAGAAAGAGAAGCTGATGCCTTTGATGAAGCGGCTGTTAAAAAACGCATGGAAGAAAAAAAATCAGTGGAAGTGCCTAACTTAGCTTGTGGCTGTCCAGGCACTCATTCAAAAACAATACAAAGAAAAGAACAACCTGTAGAAACAAAGTCTACCGAGCCGGTTATGTCACAGCTTAATCAGTGGCCCTGCCAAATACAACTCGTACCTCCTAATGCACCATACTTTAATAACGCTCATTTATTAGTTGCAGCCGATTGTTCAGCATTTGCATACGGCAATATTCATAATGATTTTATGAAAAATAAAATTACTCTTATAGGTTGTCCTAAGCTGGACCACGTTGATTACTCAGAAAAATTAACCAATATTATTAAAATGAATAATATTAAGAGTGTTACGGTTTTGAGAATGCAAGTACCATGTTGCGGCGGTCTATCCAACGCTGCTATTCAAGCACTGCAAAATAGCGGTAAAATGATACCTTGGAGCATCGTAACCATTGGTACAGACGGATCTATTATAGAAGATTAGGAACATAGGTAAGCAATAGTTAAACGGTAGTTAAGCGATAGTGAAACAATGGTTAAACGATTGTTCCGCCATTGTTCAGCTATCGTTCAACCATTGCTTAACTATTGTTCAGCCATCGTTCCACCATTGTTCAGTCTTTTATCCCCCATACCCTACGGGTATTTTACCATTTATGGCATCCACGATTTTATTTCCAGCTTTTTCATCAAAATTACTGCATAGCTCAATAAAAGCAATATCACTTTCTACCATTTTTTTTGCCTCCCGGCAGGCTTCATCCATAGTACCGACGCATACTACCCGAGTATATAGTTCATCAGACTTAAGATCTAAAAAATGTTGGTTAGGGTCATAGCCTTCTTCTTTAATGATAATGCCGTATGTATCAATATCATCTCCTAAAGCATTATATTTTTCCTTTTCTGATTCAGTGTACTTTACATAAGCAATGTCAAATGACTTGCCTACATAAGACTTAATCTGTTCTGATTTCTCCTCATCAAAATCACCACATAAGTCAATGCGTTGAACACCGTCGTCAATCAGTTTTTTTGAAGTTTCACATGCCATTTCCATTGAATTAACAGCATACACACTAGCAATAAAGGTATCCGATTCAATAGTGCCTGTATAATTTTCAGGCGTTAGGGTTTCTGAATTCAACAAAAAAGCATACTTAAACTTACTCATCATATAACCTCCCAAAGTTATGAACTTAATACAATTGTAAAGTAAATTTTAAATATTATATATATTTTTTCGAAAAAAAAGACACATTTTATCAATAATAAGATACGTCAGATTGTCGATAAATTGAATGCAGGCGCATAAATATTCATCACCTGCATTCAATTAACGAGCACTTAATTCAACTAGTCTAATACTTTAAATTGTAAAGCCTAATAAGAAATTATATTAATTTGCAAACCAATGGCGGGTTTTATTTGCTATTGCAACTAACATTAACATAACAGGAACTTCTACCAGAACACCTACTATAGTGGCCAATGCCGCAAGTGATTTCAAACCAAATATGGATATGGCTACTGCTACTGCCAACTCGAAAAAGTTACTGGCACCGATCATACCTGCAGGTGCTGCGATTTCATGAGGTATTTTCCATAGTTTCGCCCAAATGTATGCAATGAAGAAAATAAATACGGTCTGGATGGTAAGGGGTACTGCAATTAATGCAATGTGTAATGGGTTGTTGACAATGATTTCTCCCTGGAAGGAAAAGATAATAACTAAAGTCAATAACAATCCAACAATGGTAACATCCCCAAATTTAGGAATAAATTGCTCTTCAAAGTATTGCAGTCCCTTTTTCTTAGTCACATGTACTCTGGTTATCCATCCTGCAGTAAGGGGAATAACAACAAAAAGTACTACCGATAAAATAAGTGTATTCCACGGTACGGCTATATTACTTACCCCCAATAAAAATGCAACAATGGGTGTAAAAGCAACTAAAATAATCAAATCATTGGTTGCCACCTGTACAAGGGTATATCCGGAATTTCCCTTAGTTAAATAACTCCAAACAAAGACCATAGCAGTACATGGTGCTGCACCCAATAAAACTGCTCCGGCCAAATATTGGCGTGCAATGTCAGGAGGAATCAAACCCTTAAAAATGATAAAGAAAAAAAGTGAAGCGATTCCATACATCGTAAAAGGCTTTATGAACCAATTGGTCACCCAAGTCACAACTAAACCCTTGGGGTTATTTCTAACATTAATGATGCTTGCAAAATCTACCTTTAGCATCATTGGATAAATCATTAACCATATGAGAATGGCAACCGGTATAGATATAGATGCGTATTCAAACTGACTTAAAAGTTCTGGGACGGCAGGTAAATAAATACCTATTAACACTCCCGTAATCATGCAGAGTCCTACCCAAACCGTCAAATATTTCTCAAAGAAACTTATGCCTTTATTCATCATTTCTACCTCTTTCCACTTTACAAATACAATTTTCTTTATCATTGGTTAAGTATTGAATAAACTCAATAAACTCATCTACTTTTTCTTTATTAATTGAATAGTGCATCCATTTACCTTCTTTTCGCCCAATAACCAACCGACAATCCATTAATACTTTCATATGATGAGATAAAGTAGGCTGTGTGATATCAAAATCCTCAAGCATCTTGCATGCGCAAATCTCTCCACAAGAAAGTATATCCATAATTCTCAATCGGTTAAAATCCGACAGTGCTTTAAATATTATTATTTTTTCATCAAAAGGTGTATCACTCATACGCAAACCTTCTTTCTTTAAAACGATAGTGGAACAATGGTTTAGCCATTGTTTAGCCATTACATAGATGATTATCTATATGTAGAATATACCAATACATAGATGATTGTCAATATGTTTTGGAGAAATTTTTTAAAAATAAAAAAGAATTGATTTTGTACAATTCTTTTTTTATTTTTTAATCCCTATTCAATTCTATTCCTTCTTCTGTAAACTTTATTTTCTTTTCTTTAAACAATCTCCCTACGGCCCTTTTAAAAGCTCTTTTACTCATATTAAGTTCTGTTTTAATGCGCTCAGGATCGCTATTGTCATTTAATAATAGTATGCCATTGTTCAAAGACATTTTCTCAAAGATGACAGCAGCATCCTCATCCATTTGGACCTTCCCTTTATCTCTGAAGGAAAGATTTAATTTGCCATCCTCTCTTACTTGTCGAACTCTAGCTTCAATTTTATCCCCGCGTCGATAATTACCGAATAATTCTTTATAAGGTATTAGTCCTTGATATTGATTATCTACTGCAACAAAAACCCCTATTTCTTTTTTAATATTGTAGATGGTGCCTTTTACTTTATCGTTTACTTTATAGGGCGAATCACTGTTTAGCATTTTATAAACATCCATTGTTGCGCTTAACCGATTGCTTTTATCAATATATAACCCTACTAAGCATGTTTCGCCTTGTTTTACTCTATAAGTTTGTTCTTTAAATGGTAAAAACAAGTCCTTTTCCAGTCCCCAATCCATAAAGGCTCCTATCTTAGTTGCTTCTACCACTTTTAGTTCTGCAACATCATTGAGAGTAAGATAAGGTTTTTTTGTTGTAGCGATCTTTCTGTCATTTGAATCTCTATAAACAAATACTTCTATCTCATCACCCAAATCAACATCCTCAGGAACTTGTTTTAAAGGCAGAAGAACTTTTTCATATTCATTATCTAAGTCAGATAGATATACACCCATAGGTTTCATTTCTTTTACATATAAATTTTGAATCTCACCTAATTTAATCATTTTTTCTCCTTAAAAGTGTCGATATTTCATATAGGAATATACTACCTATTTATTGTATACGGTTTTTAAATAATTACAACATCTTTCTAAAAAAAAATAAGAGAGCTAAAAGCTCCCTTTTTTTTACCACTTGTTATTATTTGAGAAATTTCTGTTGTTATTTCTTTGGTTTTTTCTAGCTTTTCTACATTCAGGGCATCTTACCGGCTCGTTTTCAAACCCTTTTTCTTTGTAGAAATTTTGTTCACCTTCAGAAAAGATAAATTCCGCATTACAATCCTTACAAGTTAATGTTTTGTCTGGCATTTTTATATTTCCTCCTTAATATTTCTGGACCTGACATCTCCACTCCATAAATCATTAAGGAGAGAACAAAAATCAATTCCATGAACTTCAACTAAAACTATAACATAATGTGTAAAAGTAATCAAGATAATAAATTGGCGAAACTCGTTGAATTCTAAAGTTTAACTTGACCTAGACAACCATCAGCCCGTAAAATTAAATAGATATAGGAGGAATAATTATGCAAAAAATAGCAAGTAATTTAACGGAACTAATAGGCAATACGCCTTTGCTGGAACTCAAAAAGTATAACCATACAATGAAAATCCAAGCTAAGATTATAGCAAAATTGGAATATCTAAACCCATCAGGCAGTGTAAAGTGCCGTGTAGGAAATGCCATGATCGAAGCAGCAGAGCAAGCCGGTCTCATTAATCAAGATACGGTCATTATAGAACCAACCAGCGGCAATACAGGTATTGCATTAGCATTTGTTGCCGCAGCCAAAGGCTATAGAATTATACTGACTTTACCGGAAACTATGAGTATAGAAAGAAGAAAGCTCCTTGCAGCTTATGGTGCTGAGGTTGTATTAACCCCAGGAAAAGAAGGTATGGCAGGCGCAATCAAAAAAGCTGAAGAATTAGCTGCAGAACTGCCCAACGCATTTATTCCGCAACAATTTAAAAATCCTGCTAACTTTCATATCCATGAGAAAACAACCGCAGAAGAAATATGGAGGGATACACAAGGTCAAATTGATTATTTAGTAGCAGGTGTGGGCACAGGAGGCACCTTAACAGGTACCGGACAAAAACTTAAAAGCTATAATCCTAATATCAATGTGATTGCCGTTGAGCCCTATGATTCTGCCGTTCTCTCAGGAAATGCTCCCGGACCTCATCAGCTTCAAGGTATTGGTGCCGGCTTTGTTCCTGATATTCTGAACGTAGATATTATTGATGAAATTATTAAAGTAAATCATAGCGATGCTTTTGAAACATCTCGAGTAGTCTCAAAAAATGAAGGGCTTTTAATAGGCATTTCATCCGGTGCGGCATTATTCGCTGCTACTCAAATCGCTAAACGACCTATAAATAAAGAAAAAAATATTGTAGTCATTTTACCCGATAGTGGAGAAAGATACCTTTCTACAGCTTTGTTTGAAGCAGAAAAAACCTAAAACTCATCAAGCAGAACAATACTGCTTTCTATAAATTGTTTAATATTTATTTTCCCGGATTGCTTTGATTCACCGGATAAATATTTCATTTCTTTTCTCAATTCGCCAAAATTGAACAACTGGCTGGAATATGATTCAAAGACAGGATTCATATAATCTTCTATGCCTAAACTTGCCATTGATTTGAATGCTTTTGTAATAACCCTTCCAATACGTTTTTTTAAAGTATCAACTTGTTGTATATTACCTTGATCTTCAGCTAACGATCTATACATATCTGATAAAGAATATTTACTGTTCTGTAATTTTGCCCAAATAACTGCTTTAATTAATTCCTCACATCCACTGGTTCCAATAATTCCAAGCTTGCTATACAGTTTCCTTAGTTTTTGCTCATCAATATCTTTGTTTCTATCATTGACAACAAAAGCACTTTTTAAAGAATTCAAAGTAATTTCAAACTGATTCAAAGTACTTTTAAACTCTTGATTTTCAATGACTTTATTAATAACTGATACAACTTCAACAACATTGATTGGCTTTGTAATAAAGAATTCAATTTTTTCATTATAAGCTTTCTCAATCATTTTCTTGTCAGAAACTTCAGAAATCATTACAATGGCAGGGTCATATTTTTTTCTTATAGCTCTAATCATTTGAAGACCATCTCTGTCAGGCAGTAGATAGTCTAGTAATATAACATCTGGTTCTATTTCGATTATTTCCTTTATTGCATCAGAACCATTCGATGCACTACCGATCAATGAACCTTCAAAGTAATGAAATGTAATATCTTTCAATATATTGACGATACTTAAATCATCATCGACAATATAAATTGATTTCATCGAATTCATCCTTTCTGAACTATTATCTCCTTAGGAATCTTAACCGTTATTTTTGTGCCTGTATTTATTTCAGACTTCACATCAATGGTACCTTTAAAATATTCTTTAACAATATTTTGGACATGAGAAAGTCCTAGACCCGTGGACATTTTTCCGGTTTGATTATCATATTTTGTTGTATAGCCGGATTTAAAAATAAACGCTATTCTTTCTTCCGGGATACCTTCTCCTGTATCTTCAACAATGAAAACCACTTTTCCGTCCTCCAAAGTAGTAGTAATACAAATTTTGCCATAAGAAGAGATCGAATCAATGCTATTCACTGTAAGATTATTTAAAAAAGAAATAATTGAATAGAATTCATCTGTCAAGAATATTTTGTCATAGGTTACCGACACCATGATTTTCTTTTTACTATTACTGATTAATTTTAAAACATTATCTTCAACAATATTAAGGATATCTTTTATGCTCATGTACTTGATATTTATATCTATATTAAAAATTGAATCCATACCTGCAATCACTCTTAGATAATCTTTATTGATCTCATGAATATCCTTGGCAATTTTTAGAAATACTGCTTTATTATCCTCATCTTTAGTCGTGTCAAAATGATGGTGCACATATGCTACAGTTTTGTTAATGTCAATCCTTGACTTATTTAATAAAAATAGTTCTGTCTTGAGCTTTGAAATAAAGATAATAATCTCCCGAAAATATTTTTCACGCTCATTTTTTTGAACCCTGCTTACATAATACTGTGCAAGGTAATAAACTATTAAAGTTATAATGGTCCGTAGAGCACCGACGAAAATAATGGTTATCACCAGTTCATCAAACGGCGCAACTAACCAACTTCTTCTGATAGAAGCTTCAATAATATTAGGAATTGAATCACATACCCATAGGCTTAAAAATAAATTAAAGGGCTGATTGAGGTAGTCTCTTATCTTTAGTGCTTTAAAAAATAACCCAAAAAATAAATAGTAGACCACTGCAGGAAGATATTGAACAACCACTATATCAAATGGTATGTCACTGCCAAGATATTCTATAATAGATCGAAATAAAAAAGTAGAAACACCTACAGATATTGAAATCATCATAATGCTGTATGTCTTAAAATAAATCAAAAATAATGACATGAAAAAAACAGCCAATGTGAGTCGAAAATTAATATCAAAAGGTGTTATATAAAGCTGTCCCATTAAGATAGAAATCATACTGATAATAAACAAATCTCTTATTTTATTACTGCTGTGATTAACCATATGCTCGCAACCAACTTTCCAATATTTAACTTGATATAAAGCATTTTACAAAAAAGCACAACGGTATTTGATATCATTTTATCATTTGATCAAAACATTTTCAATCTAATCCCTCTTTAATATTTGTATCTAGTGAAGAAGATGCAAAAAGAGCAGATAATCATCCCATGTAGATTGATTTTCTTAAACTACATGACCTATTGATTATCTGCTTCAATCTGTTTTAATGCTGATTTAGCCAGTATTTCCGTAGGATCTATCGAATTATCCAGCAGATTCAATTCTCTGAAAATAATTGATAATTCCGTACACCCTAATACTATCTTTGACACCCCCTGAAATGCGGCATCCTCAATAATTTTTATTATTTCATCCTTGTAGTAGTTTTGGATGCCTCCTTTATAGTTATAAATAGCTTTCATAATAATATGGATACTATTTTTATCAGGTATTAATATATCAATACCATATTCCATGCAAATATAATGATATATTTTGGATTTATAAGTTCCCTCAGTAGCTAATAAAAAGATTTTTTTACAGCCTTGGGATTGAATAAATTTTGCTGTTTCATCAATCATATTTATAAATTTATAGTCAATATTTTTATATTTTTGATCAATCTTAGCTTTAACTGCATTATAAAAATAGTGCGCTGTGTTACAAGGCATGATTAATATATTAGCACCCGCATCAATTAATCTGCATGCTGAATTAAATATCTCAAATTCCGGATTTTCCATGCCATGCAGTAAATAAGCCGTACGATCAGGTATTTTCGTATTGTTGTCAATTATTACATGTGCATGCTCCTGATCGCATTTAGCCGGTGTTTTTACCAAGATTTTTTGGAACAGGTTCAATGTTGCCATTGGACCCATTCCACCTATTATCCCGATAATATCTCTTTTCATTTCAAACTAAGCCTCAATCTTTTTTCTGGCTATATCATAATCTAACTCTTGCTCTGAAGCAGCAATAACTACAGCACAAGAAGAATCGCCGATGACATTAACCGATGTTCTGGCCATATCTAAAAGTCTGTCAATACCTGCAATTAAAACCAAACCTTCTAACGGCAAACCTACAGATTGTAAGACTAAAGTCAACATAATAAATCCTGCACCAGGTACACCTGCTGTCCCAATTGAACCTAAGGTTGCCGTTAATATAATGGTCATAACTTGACCTAGAGTTAAATCAATGCCGTAGACCTGTGCAAGAAATAATGCACAAACTCCCTGATACAGTGCCGTTCCGTCCATATTGATGGTCGCACCAAGGGGTAATACAAAAGATGATATTTTTTCAGATACACCTAGGTTTTCACGTGTCGAGCGGATGGTTACCGGTAATGTTCCTGAAGAGCTTGTGGTACTGAAGGCTGTTATAGCCGCTGGAGCTATTCCTTTAAAAAATTTAATAGGATTGATTTTAGCAAAAATACTTACAGCAGTAGAATAAGTAATTATTGCATGTAGAACACATCCAAGATAAACAGCAAAAATAACTTGGCTAAGAGGCATCAAAACATCTAATCCATATTGAGATACAACTGGTGCAATTAATGCAAATACGCCATATGGTGCCAACCTCATAATAAAAGCAGTGATTTTGTACATGATTTCGGCTAAGCTGTCAAAGAATTTGATGAATGGATCTGATTTTTCTTTAGGTAAAACTGTACATCCAACACCAAGAAATAATGCAAATACAATAATTTGAAGGATCTTTCCGTCTACAAGACCTTTTAAGGGGTTCCTAGGAATCATGTTTATTAACGTATTAATAATCGATGGCACTTCTGCAGCTTCTGTCGTGGAATCTGTCGGTATAAGTAATCCTGCGCCTGGTTTGAGTATTGTAGCCAAAACTAATCCAATGCATACCGCAATAGCTGTTGTAATCAAATAGTAACCTAGGGTCTTGCCTCCAATTCGGCCTAATGTCTTAGGATCTCCAATGCTGGATGCACCTACTACCAATGATGAAAAGACAAGAGGTACAATGATCATTCTGATCAAATTTAGGAACAGTGTGCCGAAGGGTTTAATATAGTTTTGTGCTATTTCAGGCATTCCCTGAAGCAACATTCCTACTACAATACCAAGAATAAGTCCGATAAAAATCTTTGTAGTCAGTTGCATTTTTTTCATACTAAAACTTCCTCCTTACATTGTTTTGTTAATTATAAAACACAAAGGACTTAAAGAGACGGAAAAGGACATAAAAAGACTGAAATATCAGAAGAATCAGATATTCCAGTCTAAAACCCGATAGTGGAGAAAGATACCTTTCTAAAGCTTTGTTTGAAGCAGAAAAAACCACATGATATAGGCTATATTCTCCTACAAGATACCACCTATTGTAAAATTAATGTAAAATATTGTCTTAATATATATTCATTTTTTTATTTTATGATACTATTAAATTAAGCATAAGTACATATTAATAGTATACAGGAGGCAGCAATTTGAAAAAAACTTTTGTTCTTGACACGAATGTTATTTTACACACCCCTCTGGCATTAAATAGTTTCGCTGATAATGATATTGTTATTCCTGCTATTGTATTAGAAGAGCTGGACCGATTTAAAAAAGACAGTTCAGAATTAGGTGCCAATGCACGCTTAGCCGCACGATTCATTGATGAGCTGAGAGAAAAAGGAGATCTTATTCAAGGGGTTCCCATTCCAAGCGGAGGCACTCTGAGGGTAGAACTGAATTGCACAAATGTAACATTGCCGGATAGTTGGCCGGATCATAAAAATGATAATCGAATTCTAAAAGTTTGTATGGGGCTGATGGATGAAGGCGAAAATGTATTTCTTGTTACCAAAGACATATTTGAAAGAATAAAAGCAGATTTATTAAATATTCCGGTTCAAGACTTTCTTGCAGAACAAGTCCCTTCATATGAAGAACAATATAGAGGTATCCTTGAAGTATACACCAATGATTTATCCATTGACCAATTCTATGAAACCGGTAAGATAGATATAAGAGATGTCTTCGAATATTCTCAAACTGCCGGTTCACAAGAACCTGTCCTTGTTGTCAACCAATTCTTAATCATTCATTCATATAGCGATGAAAACAAATCTGCTCTGGGCCGGTTTAACGGTGAAGAAATCGTTTGTCTCCAACATTCCTCCAAACACCCTTTTGGTATCACACCTAAAAATGCTAACCAAAAATTTATGCAAGAAGCTTTAATGCTTGATGCCGATATAGCGCCTTTAGTCATATTCAAAGGTCCTGCAGGAACAGCTAAAACCTTTTATTCTCTTGCCGTAGGGTTGCATAAAATTATGAATGAAAAAGATGATAGTTATAGAAAAATCCTGGTATGCCGTCCTAATATCAAAATGGATGAAGAGATTGGTTTTCTTCCCGGAAATGAACAAGAAAAGATAGCACCATTTATGCGGCCTATTATTGACAACCTTGAAATTCTTATTGATAGCAATAGTAGTGAAAGATATAAGAATGAGGTAGAATTAAAAGATAAAATCGATGAACTGTTTGAAAGAAATATCATCACCACCGAGGCCATCGCATTTATACGCGGAAGATCTATTGTCAAACAGTGGATTATTATTGATGAAGCACAAAATCTCACGCCTCGTCAAGTAAAAGGCATTATAACACGTGCCGGAAAACATACTAAGATCATACTGATTGGAGACCCCGGACAAATTGACCACCCTTTCCTGGATTCACGAACCAACGGGTTGTGTTATGCCTCTGAAAAAATGAAAGAAAGTCCCCTTTGTTTCCAATTGACCTTATCAGAAAAAGATTGCGAACGTTCAGAACTTGCATTTGAAAGCTCCCGCAGAATGAAATAAACAACTTTTCTAATAGGCGTACATGAGACGGGATGAATAGATAGACTTCAGTCTATCTATTTAGGTTATCAAAAAAGTACTAGAAAAATGAATGCAGGTGTATGAATATTCGTTTTTTTGTGTTCATTTGGTCAGAAAATTTAGGTGGCAGATGGGCTAT
>JANQMT010000072.1:0-13610 GCA_028279945.1 Clostridia bacterium | reverse complement strand
TAATATTTTTACATAAAATTATATTTTTTATTAGATTCTTCTAATATTAATATTTACCTTAATTGATTTATTATGTATTATTGAAGGTTGTATAACATTAAAAATTCAAGCATCTATAATATTGACAAAAAAAAATCAAATCAGTCTGCAATAAAATTGCTGACTGATTTGATCAAACATTTTTTGATGATTAAACTTGAGTTAATGCTATACTGTTCATATAGCTATACCCGGCAGGAGCACAGGAAACTGCCTCACTATCATAAAAGATTACAGGCGTATAGCCCTGTTTCTGTGCAGCTATCCATATATGACAAATTCCAATACCCATATCAATCTTATTCAATTTTTTGTATATAAGGGCTTTAATGCCGCTGGTTTTTATGCAGTACGCATGAATTATATTTTCACTACCCGTAAAAAACCATGGCTGACTATTGGTCGAAGACGGCGCTAATTGTGCCGCTTCAATTAAATCTTTTCTTTTAAAATGGTCTGTTATTTTTTCTAATGGCTTCCTCTTAAATTCTGAAATACTATCTCTGTGCAATTTTTCATCTGCTTTCCCAAACGCTAAAATAACAACAGATTTCAGCTTAGATTTTTTTAAGATCTCTTTAGTAGGCTTTGCTACTCCCAACCAACAGCTTCCCAGACTGTTAGCCGAAAGAAATAAATCCATCTGTTGAAGCATAAACCCCACATTAGCCAAATACCCCTCTTTTTCCTCTGAAAAAGCTACCATATAATGGGGTGCTTTAATTGGAAAAAGCACCAGTTTGACTTCCTTTTGAGATAAAAATTTTATTTCAACTTTAATATCCTTATCCAAAGGCTGTAAACCTTCTGCATACGCTTCAACCTTCCCCAGCATACGATGATCTAAAGGCTCTAAGGAATACTTCCGAACAGATTTCCTCTTAGCAATGACTTCATACAAGCCCTTCACATCCATCTCCCAACCTCCTTTTGGTATTCTATTTATTATATTTAATAGTATATTTTATCTCTACTCACATGTTGCTCAACTTCTTTATAAACAAGCTGAATCATCTCTTGTCTTAATTCATCCGAATACGTCATTACACCATCTATACATGTAAAAGGAAAGTTAATGATGGAGGAATTGGGTCTTTTACTTAATATGTTCTTCATATAATCCTTAGATATTCTAAATACACCAATACTAATATCTTCTAAACCGGTTCCATCCACTTCATCAAAAACTTGCTTAACCATTTTTTCATACATATTCTGCCATCCGTCAACCTGTATGATGGGATCAAAGCAAAGCCTTACTCTCCAACCCATTCTCATGGTTTTTTTAATAGCGTTCAGTCTATTTTGTAAGCTTGATGTGTTCTTTTCAAATTGATGAATAATTTCTTCAGGTGACAATGTCCATGACAAAATAAAATTCTCCAAAGGTAGTTGGCTCTCAAAAACCGTATAATTGGAACATTTCGTTCTCAACTCAATTTTCAGGTTGTCGTTTTGTTGTGCAAAAGCCATCCATTTGCTTACAAAACCCGTTATGCCTTCTACAGCCAATAAGTCTGTATCATATGAAATGCAAAGATATATGTTTTTCTTAATGGACAACATTTTTTTTAATTCAAAAAAAGTATCTTCAATGTTGACAAAAACCACAATATAACCGGATGGATACATACCTTGTAAATAACAATACTCACAATTGTACACGCAGTTCATGATGGATGCTGTATAATAAAAATTATCATTTCCGAAATCTTCGCAAACCTCAGCACCATTGTAAAGAAAACCGTCTCTTTTTTTAGCTAAAACCAGCTTCATGCTCTCTTTTTGCAATACAAAATCTTGACCCTTTCGATTAAATATTTCTTTGTAGTTAGATATTTTGATTGTTTTGGATGTTTTAAAGTGGGATAATATTTTTATTGTATTCTCATGGTCAGAAACATCGTCCTCTATATAGATATGAGAAAAATTAGGCATCTTTAAGCTTGTTTCTGAGTTCCTCAAAATATTTCTTCCTTTCATTTTTACTATTGATTTTAATATCTAAATAAGGTTGTATGACTTTACCTACAGTACCTTGTCTCGACTTACAGTAAACCACTAACTTAATCAGCTGCTCATACATATTCTCTGTAAGATTCATGTTTTCTTTTACACCGGCCAGTAAATCTGATTCTACATCACTTAGACCTTTATGGCATCCTTTTATGGTATTATGTACGGATACCAGCCAATTTACTATGGATTCGCTGGTACTATTCATCAACTCATATACGGATTCATCGGTTACATCATACACGTCATGAAGCTTATCGGAAATAATTTTGATAAAAAACATATGATGCAGAGGAAAATAAACAGATGCAGCTCTAAACATACCGGCAGCTTCCATTTCTATGGTGTCTCCTTTTAATTCCGGCGTACATTCTTCCACTACATTCATAAAAGTTTCTACAGATCCTTCAATAAATGGATGCTGATATAAAATATCCGGATACCTGGATTTTTCATCCCAGCTTTGAATAATTTTATTGCATAATACCACATCTCTAATATCATGTTCCTTATGATTCGACCCACAAATACCAATATTAGCAAAAATATCTTCATCATTTATTTCAAAATTAGAAAGCATGTAGGTCGTACCAACACCCGCATTAATGACCCCCATTCCAGTAATAATGATTGTCATATACGAATTATAATAAATTGAGAATGGGTGTATATTCATATTTTTCTTTAATTGATACTTATGAATATAGGGTTCAGCTTCTTTAAAAAAAGCAAAAGAAATGTAAATCATACGCATCACTTCCTAAACATTTAATCATTTATTTATGATATCATATTTAAACAGCATGGTGTAGCCGGTATTTCGTATAGGAAAACAACCTACCCATGTATGAATATTTTTACAATCTTAAATCATCCATTTTATATTATAATTAAACCAGATTTAAAACTAATTTATTTTCTGTACACTTAAACATATTCTCAATTTCGAATTCTATAGTAGGTGATACGATGCTAAATGTATTTAAAAGAAAAAAAGAATCTAATATTTCAATAACCAATGAAATATCTGAGATAAAAAGTGGTAATGATGTACTTAGAAACACCTTAATAGAAAAATATATGCCATTTATTATCAGCACTGCTTCCAAGGTTACCCATACATATATAGATGTCAATAATTCTGAAGAGTTAAGTATTGCACTTGAGGCATTCAATGAAGCTATGGACCGATATGAAGAAAGCAAAGGCACTTTTTTTAAATTCGCAGAGTTAGTCATTAAGAATAGAATCATCGATTTTCAAAGAAAAGCAGTCAAATCTCCACAATGCGTTTCTACTGATGACGAATATCATGGAGTAGAAGACCCCAGTGATTTTGTTCAAGACCTATCCTTTAAAAATGAAATTTTGGAATTTAAAGATAAACTGAATGAATTTGGTATACCATTCTTAAAGCTTATAGAGGATACCCCAAAGCATAGGGATACTCGATCTAAAATTATAAAACTATCCAAAGACATTGTATGTTCCCCTATTTTATTAGAACAGTTTTATGATAAAAAAAGATTACCTAGAAATCTTATTTCCAGTAATTTTGATATTTCAATTAAAGTTATTACGTCCAATAGAACCTATATCATAGCATGTATTTTAATATTGGACAGCGGATGGGATCATATTAAAGCATATCTTATGGATAAAGGTGGTGAATACATTGATATATAAGGGAATAGTCATGGAAGTCAATCGCAATTATTGTATTGTTCTTACAAATACTCAAGAATTTATTAAACTAAAAATGAAAAAGAATATCTATGAATCACAAGAAATCTATTTTACCGAATCCGATATTTATTCTCAAAGGTCTTAT
The DNA here is from genome assembly GCA_028279945.1 of Clostridia bacterium. Lineage (GTDB taxonomy): Bacteria > Bacillota > Clostridia > Peptostreptococcales > JAAYPU01 > JAKSCF01. The sequence continues at coordinate 9,724 of JANQMT010000072.1, read as the reverse complement.
GCCAAATGGGCATTTGCAGCTGCTATCGTATTAATAGGTCTATTTCTTTCCGGGATTCAAATTAACCAATTGTATCCTTATATGAACCCTTATAATGCTGCAGTGGTGAGTATAGATATTAACCCGAGTATAGAGTTTTATATCGATGAAAAAAACATGGTTACCAAAGTTATACCTTTAAATGAAGAAGCCAATTTTTTGGTTTGTGATAACTGGAAAGGTCTTACCTTTCATGTGGTGCTAAATGAATATTTTGATAATGCAATAGAAAAAGAGTATCTAAAGCAAGAAAGTACTATATTGATGTCTTGTGCTGCTTTAGATGATGATTTTAACAAGGATGTCATCATCAAACAAGTCAATAAAACCATTCAAGAAAAAAATGTGAGTGATATTACCTATGGTTATATTGAAAGCAATAAAGAGAGTGTTAAAAAAGCACAAAAGGCCAATGTTTCTATTGGTAAGTTTGAAATATATAATGATGTAAAAGATTCTCATCAAGACATGGATACCATTGAAGAAGTTAAAAATACGGAAGTATCCCAACTCATTGAAGAAACTGAAATCGTTCAAGTCATAAATAAACAAGACAATAAAAGAGAAAAAGATAATCATGAAGAAAGATATGAAAATCACGAAGAAGGTTTTGAAGATAATCATTTCAATAAAGATGCTAAAAAAGGCACTTATTTCAACAAAAATATAAAACAACTCGAACATGACAAAATAAAAAAAGAAAGGTTTAAGAAGAAGCTATATGAAAAAATAAAAAATCTAAAAAAGAACAAACAGCAAAAAGTAGATTACGATGATATTGAGAATATGGATACCCGTCTTAATCAGGATGATGAAGATGATGAAGATGATGAAATAGATGATGAGAAAAAAAGCAACAAGAGGAAAGAAAAAAATTCTAAAAAACACAATAAAAATTATGATAATGACAGAAATGATGATGAAGACCGGGACGAAAAAGGCAAAGATGATGAAGACGACGATGAAAAAGATGACGATGATGAAAATGATGATGATGACGATGATGATGATGAAGATGACGATGAAAAAGATGATTAAGTTAAATTCTTATCTAAACACATAAGAATAAAAAAAATAATTTCTCCTAAAATAATAGTGATCCATTTAGTATGTATTTTGAAAGGAGATTGATATGGGAAGTAAATTGGCCGGTAAATTTGAAGCAGCAGGACGTGCGGGAATTCGGGATAAAGAAACTGAGGAATTGGTTGCAGTATATCCTTATAAAGTAAACGGCACTGACCAAGAAATAGAAAGAAAAGTTCATAATTGGTTCTACGAAAGAAATAACGACAAATGTATTGAAGTGGCAAATTATTATGTGGATACATTAAATCCCATTGAATTAAAAAATGCTCAAGAAAAGTTTCTGGACTAAAACCTTTAAAACATTATTAAAGGGACAAATGTCAACATCTGTCCCTTAATTGCATGTTCTACGTACTATGGGTTTTCACACTTATGCGCCAATTCTTTCTTTTTCAAACTCTTCTTTCTCTTCTTTTTCCTGGAGTTCAATATTGGCTTTGTGCAACCCCGAACGGCTATCATGTCTTAGCCACTTGAACAGCCCTATTTCCATGCCGATTACAATGACTAAGAACGGAACAGATATGATAATGGCTAATTGCTTGATGGCATCAAATCCGGAACCCGATAAAATGATGCACATTGGGATGACGGCAAGCAGTACGCACCAGAAAATTCTCATGGCCATCTTAGGCGTTCCCCGTTTAGTAACTGTTTCAGCCAGAGCGAGAGACGCAGAATCCATGGATGGTGCTACAAAGCCAACGATGAGTAATAAGATAATAGCCGGCAATAAAGTTGCGCCTAATGGCATAACTTCTAAGATGTTATAAATCGCAACATCACCTACGCCGCTATTGACCAATCCTACTACATCAGCGCTTCCATCTAAGAATGTCTTGATGGAGAAGCTGCCGTTCACTCCAAATAGGAACCAGCCACCGGCTGAGATTCCCAAAATCGTTGCGATAGCAACTTGCCTAATGGTTCTACCCTTTGAAATTTTAGCAATAAAGATACCCATCATCGCTACATAGTTGAGGTAGAATGCTTGAAAGTAAATGGTCCAGCCTTCAGGAAATCCTGTATTCTCCACCGGATCTGTGAACAAGCTCATCCTTGGGAGATATTGGATCATATACCCGAACGAATTAACGATATTTTTTAAAATAAATGTAGTAGGCCCTGCGAACAGCACATACAGAAGGAATGCTATACAAAGAGTTGCTGCTCCGTTGCTGATTATTTTCATGCCTTTGTTGGTGCCGAGATAGGAAGTAAATGTGTAAACAAGGGCAATGACTACAATAACACCGATCTGTATTGCCGCCGTTGCTTCTACGCCGAATAACTGATTAATTCCGCTGGTTGCAAGCGGAACTGCTAATCCCAGAGAGGAGCTCAATCCGCCCAGGATTCCGAAGATTACGCAGAAATCGATAACTTTACCAATAGCAGATTTGCCTTTGACCTGTTCTCCCATCATAGCACTGCATACGGCACTGGTCTGGAAAGAAGGAACTTTCCGAACATATACACCGTATGCGATGGCTACACCCATAATGGTGTACATTGCCTGGTTTGTCATTCCCCAGTGGAAGAACTGATATCCAAGGGAAGATTCCAATGCTCGGGTGCTAAAGGGTTCCATGCCCAGCCCCGGACTTTCATAATAATAGGCCCATTCTGTAAAGGACCAATACAGTGCTGCGGAAGCAAGGGATGCCAGCAGCATCATTGATATATAACTGAATGTCGAATACTCCGGCTTACAGTCACCGAGCCTTATTTTACCATACTTACCAAAGCCAAGATAGATAGCGATAATAAATGTGGCAAAAGTGAAAACTTCAAATATAGGTCCAAATACTGAAATCATTTTCCAGAAAAAACCACTGATACCATTAACCGTTGTCTCCGGATTTACAACCATAAAAATGATAAATGCAACAAGCAAAGCTACGCTGACAATTATGAGGCCAATCTCTATACTGTCACGGTCTTTCTTATTTAAATTATTTTCCATATTATCTTCTATGATGTTTAAAGTCCCCCCTCCAAGGACTGTCTACTATAAATTCTTACAGACGCTGTGGATGAGTTTGTTTTTACTAACGCTTGACGTATTAAGAAAGGTATATCCACAGCCGTATGTTCAACTGGTAATGAGTTGTATAACTAACACATGAGTTTTTATTCAAAAATTCATTTTTAAAACTTGACTATAATAGTTGGTCTCGTATTACCCTTTTCATGCACCCAAAAGCTTACGCATCAGCTCTGTTATTGGTCGACTTTTTCTTTTTTCCGTATCGTACCCAACATAAACAATTTCAGAGGTAACAATCGGATCTTCTTCCCCTTGACGATATATTTCAAAACCCAAGGTAAAGCTCTTATTTCCAACCCGAATAACACGTACCCCAACCTCTAGTATATCCTCCTCAAAGGCACTGGAAAAATACTCGAAGGTGGATTTTTTATGACAAACCTCAGATGCATGTTCGTTAACCAGTTTTTTGTACGAGTATCCTTTAGAACGAAGAAACTCTTCAAATGCAACATCAGTGTATACCACGTAATTTCCATTATATACTACTCCCTGTTGATCTACTTCTCCATAACGGACACGAATAGGGCAAAAGAAAACACAATCTCTTCTCATTTGGCTCACCTTTTCTTATTTTTTTGCATTACTTCGTATCGTTTCATTGCTGCTTTAGAATCTGAGGAACGTTTTCTAACCCTGTGGTTGAGAGCACCAAAAACGCAAACATCCACGCAGTAGCCACAATTTATGCAAAGTCGATATGCACAACTCTTAGGCTCCGGAAATCCATTAGCAGATATATCGATAACTCTCATGGGGCATACCTCTGCACATGCGTGACATTTCACGCATTTTGTTGTATCTGGAGAAATCAGCTTCATAATTAAGTCCTTTCTCAGAATCTGTCGTGTTTAAAAATTGTACTGAGGAAGTAACAATTTCAAGCATCAGGCAGGTTGATAAATGGCACCACTATCAATCAATTCTTCGATCTTGTCTTCAGTATATCCTAATTTACTCAAAATTTCTCTACTGTGTGCACCGGGAAAGCTGGCCGCTTCAGCATTGGAATCAATCGGAGTTTTGCTAAAACGTATGGGTGTATTCACAGCAGTATAATCACCTACTCCAGGTTGATTGATTTTGGTGATCACATCTAGCTCTTGGGTTTGAGGATTATTAACAAATTCAGCCAACGTTTGAACTGCAACCCCAGGAACTCCAACCTGGCACAATATTTTTTCGATCTCGTATCTTTCCATGGAAGAGATTACGCCCTCCAATTCGGTTATGAGTAACTCTCTATTATTAAGACGCGATTCGTTGTTAGAAAATCGTGGATCGTCAGCCAAGGCGGATAACCCCAGTGCGTCACAAAGCGCAATCCATTCTTCTTCTTTGGTCACGGCGATCACCACATTGCCATCTCTGGCAGTAAATTCGCCGTAAGGCGCAAACACCGGATCATGATTGCCTGATCTCTTTCTAAATTTTCCTGTCAACGAATGCTGTAAAACAGGCGCTTCGCACATATAAAAAGCACAATCCAACATTGCGATGTCTATGCGAACACCTCTGTTGGTACGCTGCTTGTGGAGCAACGCCATAGACAAACCACGCAATAAATGCAGCCCTGCCCACGTATCACATAAAGAAAAACCAGGCTTAATAGGGGCTTGTCCATCTATCCCGGACTGGCTTACCAAACCGCTTCGAGCAGCGGCAATGATGTCCATACATGGCAGATGAGATAAAGGACCATGAGTGCCAAAACCAGAAATGGAACCATATATTAACTGTGGATTAACCTTAATCATTTCATTATAGCCTATCCCAAGTTTTTCCAAAGTTCCAGCTTTAAAATTCTCAATGACAACATCCACTTCTGCCACGAGATCCATAACCACGCGTTTACCAGCCTCTGTGCGCATGTCAACAGCCAAACCTCTCTTGCCCCTGTTGTATTGACAAAAATAAAGACTTATATCATTAATGTATGGTCCATATTCACGGGAAATATCTCCACTGCCTGGTCGTTCCACTTTTATTACCTGTGCGCCCAAATCCGCAAGCATCATGCCACAGAACGGCGCAGCTAAGACTTGAGAAAAATCAAGAATTTTAACTCCTTCAAGAGGTCTCTTTTTCATGCCTTACACTCCCTTAACTTAATTATTCATGATATTGAGATTTCTAGATAACCCCTTCTCGTTGCAAGTGCTCTAACTTTATAGAATCAATATCAAAGGTACCATAAATTTCAACGTTATGTTCTCCTAAGTCTGGTGCTGTGCGCAGAGCTTCTTCCGCTTCACCAACAAATTTTATTGGTTTACCCGGCATCTCTAGCTTGCCGATGTTAACATCCTCCACTGTGACGATCATGTTTCTCTCATGCAATTGCGGTTCTTGTAGAGCCTCTTCCGTTGTGCTGCACATGGTACCTGGGATGAGAGCTTTATCGCATATATCCGCAATTTCCTGCATGGTATACTCTGAAAACAATTCTTCTATCTTGATCCTGAGATCTCCAAAATAATTCAGGCCCCTTACTAAGTTGGAACAATATTTTTCTGATGTCGTCCACTCCAAACGGTCAAATACATCACAAAATTTTGCCCATTGATCGTCTGACGAAATGCCCATGGCAACATAGCCATTCTTGCATTTCAGGATATCATAAGGATTTATTAAAGGGTGTGCATTTCCCGTGCGCATAGGGTCTTTTTGATCCGCACCATACGTAATGACTTTATCTTCAGTTATACCAACTGCAGAACCACAGAGAGATGTTTCCACCATCTGACCTTCTCCTGTGCTTTTGGCATGATAAATTGCCACACTTACGGCAACTGAAAGAAAGCTGGCTGAGTAGCGTTCTGAGATTGAAAATCCGATACGAGTAGGCGGATTTTCAGGGAATCCGGTAACATGCATCACTCCGCTCTTTGCTTGGGCCACCAGATCAGATTGGGGAACGTTTGTTTCCGCCCCTGTAGATCCATATGCAGAAATGCGTCCGTAAACGATGGATGGTTTTATGGCTGATATCTCTTCATAGCCTAGGCCAAGAGCCTCCAAAGTGCCCGGGGGAAAGTTTTCCAAAACAGCATCGGCTGTAGCTGCAAGCTTTTTGAAAAGTTCTTTTCCTTCCGGATGCCACAGATCTAGTGTCACACTTTTTTTTCCGCGATTGCGAAAAACATGGTGGGGACTAGCACCATTTTTCAATGGTGCCAGTACACGAAGTGGATCCCCGCCACATGGTGTTTCTACTTTGATAACCTCTGCTCCATAATCGGCTAGCTCCATCCCGCAGTAGCCGGAAAGTGTTGTTAAATCAAGAATTCTTATCCCTTCTAAAGGTAACATATAAACCTCCTTTTACTGTGAGAGCGTAAGCCTCACGGTTATTACTTTTCGAAATTCCAACCTGTATAGATTTCTAAACCACGTTTTTTGATTTGTCCAGCAATTATATTACGTTGTATTTCTGAAGTACCTTCCCAGATACGATCTACTCTTGTATCACGCCACAAACGTTCTACCGGGTTTTCTCTCATATATCCACGTCCACCAAGAATTTGAACACCTGTGTCACACACGCGACCAACCATTTCTGAGCAGTACAGCTTAACCGCCGACGCACGTGCATGTTTTAATTTACGATCTGAATTTGTGCCGCCAGAAATCTCCCAGCAAATACGATATAATAAACTCTTAGCTGCCATAATATCCATAGCCATATCTGCAATCATGTGTTCAATTGCTTGATAATCTCTAATAGGTCGTCCGCCCATTATGCGTCCTGCTGCAAACTCATTGGCAACATTTAAAACACGCGTAGCGCCTCCAACACAACGAGCAGCAATACCTAATCTAGCCTCAACGAACCAGTCTTTAGTCATATTGTACCCGTCACCAATTTCACCAAGAATTTTTGTTTCATCTACTACAACATCCTCAAAAGTGAATTCTGGATGTTTGAAGGCAAAATGATGGGTATATTCAGGTGTACGTTTAACACTCACACCGGGAAGATCTTTGTCAACAAAGAAAACTGTCGCTTTGTTTGGGTCTCCATCAACATGTGCGTGAACAAGAATAAAATCTGCCACATCTCCTACTGTTACATACCATTTTTCGCCGTTAATTTTATAACCACCGTCGCATTTATCGGCTCTTGTTAGGCATTGAGTGGGATCAGACCCGGCATCAGCCTCTGTAATTGCATATGCGTCACGACGTTTACACTGACAACTAGGAATAAGATACTCTTCGATCTGTTCTTGCGTGCCAAAACACATAGGATATGATGGCTGAGGAACCGCATCCCAGATAGCACCGGTTGACATACCCAGCTGCTCACTAACCAGCATCTGCTCAAACAATGTCATGCCCTGTCCGCCATGCTCCTTTTTATGGTTTGTCGCATTAAATTCCCAATCCATAACCTTCTGATTGATGATCGCATGCGTCTCCGGAGAAATCCCATTGTTTTCTTCGCATTCCATTTCATAGGGGAAAAGAACCTCCTCTGTGAATGCTTTGGCTTTTTCTTGTAGTTCTCGATGTTGTTTGCTTAAGGTGAAGTCCATAATATACTCCTTTCTTTAATCAATAGCGACTACAAACCACTTCTACAAACCTGTTGATTTTTGATGCTTGAAGCGGTGGATGTCTTGTGGAAAATCTTCCTTATTTGTCAAGACATTCACGTAGTATCTAACACTCTCATTGTAGTATCATTCTCCTAAAGATACCAACTGGTTTTCACCGATTTCTTAGGCAATTTTTCGAGATCCAACGCAAAACTTGTTGAAATATAATGAATACGGGTACTTTGCTGCTCATTTTTTTGTGAATATTTTAGTGGCATTTTGCAGTCTTTTATGATATAAAATAGATATATTAATGGTGTGTACAAAAGGAGGAGCTCGTGTTTTTAATTAAAGAGAAAAGAAAGCATGGTACAAATCTTTGTATCGTACAGTCATATAGAGATCCTGTTACTAAAGTCTCTAAAACAAAGAGAATTATGAACGTTGGCTATTTGGAGAATTTGCAAAAGCAGTATGATGATCCCATTGCTCATTTTCAGAAAGTTGCAAAAGAGATGAGTAAGACGTATAACACAAAAACAAAGCCGGTCCACATTACACTTGATCCGGCGAAATCACTGGAGCTCGGCATCGATCTTATTAAAAACTTTGGTTATACGGCTTTGTCTGCCCTCTACCATGAATTGAAGTTGGATGCGTTTTTTAGAGGACGACAAAGATCTTTGGACATCGATTACAGCCTCAACAGTGTTATGAAACTTCTTGTGTATAGCGGTATACTTTTTCCCGGAACGATCAAACAAATCTATGAGAATAAAGAGCAGTTTTTCGATAAAATGGCGTTTTCGCTAAATGACGTATACCGGTCTTTTACCTATTTTCATCGATACAAGACTCAGCTGCAGACATGGATAAATGAACGCATTTGCGAAAATTATGGACGGGATACAAGTCAGATGTATTACTATGTAACCAAACACTACTTCGAAACCAGCGAACAAGATCAACTGCTTAAAAATGATGTTTCCAAAGAGCAGCGTACGGATCCAATCGTACAAATGGGACTTTTCGTCGATAAGAATGGGTTGCCGGTATCGTATCAACTCTTTCCCAGAAACCCGGGTGATGCGCTCATATTGAGTCCTGCAATCCAAAAGCGCGCTCAGGACTTTGGCGCAGGTAAGGTAATCCTTGTAGGCGATAATGGGATCAACCCTGCAGACAGTCTCTACGATGTGCTTTCGGGCGGCAACGGTTACATTGTATGCCAGAGCATACGCGACGTAGAAAAGGAAATTAAAGACTACGTATTCGATCAAGAAGGATATATGCCATTCGGCGAGGAATGCAGGATAAAATCAAGAATCTATACCAGACAGGTCCACATTACAACAGCAAGCGGAAGAAAAAAAAGCATTTCATTTGACGAAAAGCAAATCGTATTCTACAACAAAAAATATGCAAGGTGCGCAATGGCCGAAAGAGAGGATGTGCTGCTGAAGGCAAAAGATCTCATTGCCTCTCCGAGCAAATACAACAAAGTGACCGCATATTGTGTCGCTAAGTATGTGCAGAATATCAAATACGATAAAAGGACAGGAGAAATTCTTCAAGGCAAGCAGCCCCTGCATTTAGACAAAAAGGGCTTGAAAGAAGAAGAAAAGTATGATGGCTACTACTTATTTCTCACTAGCGAATTAGACGAGAGCGTTGATGATCTCATCCATGCTTACAGTCGTCTTTGGGAAATCGAAGAATCCTTCAAGTACATAAATAGTACTTATCATGGAAGACCGGTGTTTATGTCTAGAGTAGAACATATGCATGCTCATTTTTTAACTTGCCATGTCTCTCTTGTTCTGACCCGAATCCTTGAGATGAAAATCCAAAAGAAGTATCCTTTAGATCGAATACTTCAGAGTTTGAGGAAATGCAACTATGTAAATATTGAAAGTAATCACTACATACAAAGCTATTATGATTCTGTGCTGGACCTTATTGGGAAGAGCATAGGCGTTGACTTTTCAAAGGAATACGCGACTTT
>JANQMT010000069.1:0-39767 GCA_028279945.1 Clostridia bacterium | reverse complement strand
AGAAGTGAAAGCAAGAATGGAAGAAGAAGTACCTGAAAGCTACATTGAGCAATTAAGACAAATCCCTGACTTTGTCAAAGCATATGACGGCATGGCAATAGAAGAATTCGATACATTCGGAGCCGTTAACAAGACATTGGAACAGTTTGCACAAGGCTATGATGATCTTGTAAAGATTATTCGAAAGTTTATGATTCAATATTAATAAGTTTGACACTGAAATACCCTTTCAGTTATCATTTTTTTATTCCCTCTTAAAAGACCCGGAGTGTTCTGGGTCTTTTTCAGATTGAAAACATAATACTCAGCAATTAAAAATTCTTGATGTATCTAATTTTATTTTACTTAATGATTTGTACAAATGAATAAAATGGGATAAAATTTATTTATGATATGATTGGAAGTTACACTGAAAACAAGTGGTGCATATGGTACAATATAAGAAGTTAATAAACGTTAAAAAAAAATGTTAAATACTACTGAGTCTAACAACCAAGGTTCAAATTCGTCATAAAATAAAAAAAGAGTAATTTTAAATTCATACAATAATTAAGAAGGGATACGAGTAAATTGAGTTTAAACTTAGCTCCCAAGAATCATGTTTTCTATAGAAATCAAAATTGGCATTACCCCAAAGTGGTAAGAGGAGACGGTGTATATCTATTCACAGAAGACGGAAGAAGATATTTAGATGCCTGCTCAGGATCATCTGTAGCCAATATAGGACATGGAAACCATGAAGTAGCAGAGTATACAAAAAAACAAATGGAACGCATAGCATTTACACACCTCTCAAGATGGACAGTGGATACCATTGAAGATTGTGCTGAAAAAGTTGCAAAATGGGCACCAGGCGATTTAAACCATGTCTACTTTGTATCCGGCGGTTCAGAAGCATCAGAAACAGCAATTAAAATGGTGAGAGAATACTTCATTGAAAGAGATGGCAACATGAGTTCGAAATGGAAAGTGATTTCAAAGTGGAATTCTTTTCATGGCAATACATTAGGGTCACTTTCTATGACGGGCATTTCAGAAAGAAGAACCATATATGACCCTATGTTGATTAATTTCCCTAAGATTCATCAATTTTATCATTATAGGAATCCATGGGAATGTAAAACATTGGAAGAGACCAGTATTAAAGCTGCTTCAGAATTAGAAGGGGAAATATTACGACAAGGACCCGATAATATTGCAGCTTTTATATCAGAACCGGTAGTAGGTTCCGCAACACCCGGTATACACCCCGAACCCATATATTTTCAAATGATAAAAGAAATATGTGACAAGTATGATATTTTATTAATTATAGATGAAGTTATGTCAGGGTTTGGTAGAACAGGACGTAAATTTGGAATCGATCATTATGGTGTTCAACCGGATATTATAATAGCAGCAAAAGGTATGAGCTGTGGGTACACTCCTATAGGTGCAGCCGTGGTATCTGATGAAATATTTGATACGATCATGGTAAAAGGCAGTGGTATCTTTGTGCACGGGCATACTTATGGAGGGAATCCCTTATCTTGTGGTATAGCCAGTAAAGTTATTGAAATAGTGGAAAGAGAAAAATACGTAGAAAACAGCGATAGAATGGGACAATACATGATGAAAAAGCTTAAGAAGCTGTATCAATACCCTATAGTAGGCGACATTAGAGGTAAGGGGCTTATGATAGGCATAGAATTTGTAAAGAATCAAGATACAAAAAAACCTTTTGAGCTAAAGAACAAAGTCAATAATTTGGTTATGAATAATTGCCTTAATGAAGGGGTCATCATGTATCCCGGAGGCGGCAGCGTAGATGGGAATAGAGGAGATCATATATTGATTACACCGCCAATCAATATCAATAAAAGTGAAATTGATGAATTAGTGGATGGCCTGGAAAAAGCCATCATTAAAACATGCGAGCATGTAAGTCCTTTATTGAAAGAAGAAGCTTGCGAAGATAAATAGGAGGTAAAAAATGCAACCATTAATTATAACCATTGCACCGACTGGAAATGTTCCAACAAAAGCGCTGAATCCCGATACACCTATTACCATTGATGAAATCGTTGAAGATATAAAAGCATGTCGGCAGCTTGGCGCATCCCTTGCGCATATTCATGTTAGAGATGAAGAGGGGCTGCCAACCAGCAGACGAGATTTATTCGAAAAAGTTCTTTTGAAACTAGATGAAGAAAAAATCGATATCATCAAACAGCTTTCGACAGGGCCCAGAGGCGGAGAAAATACTATAAAATGGAGAGGCCAAATGTTGGATCTGAACATTGAAATGGCAAGCTTAGCCACAGGGTCTTCTAACTTCTCAAACAGCATTAATGCCAATTCGCCTGAGCTTATTGAAGCTTTAGCTAAAAAAATGTATGACCATGATATCAAACCGGAAATAGAAGCTTTTGATATAGGCATGATTTCAAATGCAAAAAAGCTATTAAAAAAAGGAATATTAAAAGGTCCGCTTCATTTTAATTTGGTAATGAATGTGCCGGGTTCTATTCAGGGAACGCCTAAAAATCTGATGTTTATGGCTGAGAGCTTACCCGAAGACGCTACTTTTACAGTGAGTGGTATTGGAAAATCTCAGGTATCTATGATTACCATGGCCATATTATTGGGCGGCCATGTACGGACAGGAATTGAAGATGTTATATACTATGACAAGAATCAACTTGCTACCAATTCAATGCTGGTAGAAAGAGTCGTACGAATCGCTAAAGAACTGGGAAGGCAAATTGCTGCACCTGATGAAGCCAGAAATATCTTGAAGCTGTAATATGATAATGTATGGTCAGTTTACCCTTATAATAAATCATGGTTTTAACAAATCCACTTTTAAAGTTACTAAAAGTGGATTTGTTTTAACTGTCCATTGTAATAGAAGATTGGTAGAAAATTGAAAAGTTTGTAAAGTGAACGTTTTGTAAAAATTCACGAATTTTCACAGCATCTTTTTCTTTAAAAAGGTCTAATATTTTTTTATGTTCTGCGTTAGTGTGTTCTAAAATATTAAATATGTCTTTATTTTCGTTGGATATATAGGCTTTTCTTAAAAAACTGTTTTTATATAGATGAATTAATTTAATCAATTCAGAATTATTACACTTATCGACATAAACATTATGAAAAGCTATCTGAGATTGGTAATATGTATCCAATTCATGTTCTTTTATGGACCGAGCCATTTCCTCCAATAAGTACTCCATTCGATTGAGATCATCTTCAGTCATTCGATTAATCGCTAAAAAAGCAGCCAATCCATCTAAGGCGCCTATGATGGTGTATAAATCCGATGCTTTTTTTGTATCAATTTTTTTAACCATAAATCCTTTACGGGGGAGCTTTTCAACATACCCTTCACTAGCTAATTGGATTAGAGCTTCTCTCACAGGTGTTCGACTAAGATGAAGCTCGTTACAAATATCCTGTTCATTTATTCTTTCTTCTGCTTGTAAAGAACCATTGGATATTTTTTCTGATATGTAATTATACGCATAATCTTTTAAAGATAGATATTTCTCCATACAACCCTCCTTATACGATGTGTCATTTACTATTGTTTACATTAAAAGAAATACTTTTATAATTAATAGAAAATTATAACATTATATTAGTGATTAATAAATAGTTATGATTTTATTTCACTTAATTCTTTTTAATAAGGTTTTTTTTTATTCTATATTAAAACTAAAACAGACAGAATACAATAGACAAATAACAATACTGCAAATAATTAATATGACAGTTCATCTGTTTGAAGAAAATCAAACAGATGAACTGTCTCTTTGTTTGGAAAATTATGTTTCTACAGAATTTTCAAAAAAGTCATTGACATTCACACAATGTCAGGCTTTAAAATGAGTTCAATTCATAAACGTATAAGGAGGGTCAATATTGAAAAAACCAAATCATATGAAATATTTTATGCCTGCAGAATGGGAGCCGCATGAGGGTACATGGCTGCAATGGCCTCATGATGGAACCAATAAAGGTGAATCTTATAGAAGTAAATTAGAGGATATATGGGTGACGATGACAAAGGAACTGCATTATGGAGAAAATGTCCATATTGTGGTGTGCAATGATGAAGAAAAGCTGCATGTTATTTCTAAGTTAAAAGAAGCAGATGTGAATCTAGCTAAAGTTGATTTCTTAATTCAAGAAACGGATGATATTTGGATAAGAGATAATGGTCCAATCTTTGTAAAAGATGAAAATGATAATAATTGGATAACCAATTGGATTTTCAACGGATGGGGAAATAGATTTCCTTATGAAAAGGATACGATGGTACCGGTTAAAATAGGCCCAAAATATGGTATACCCAGAGTGGATGTGAACGTGTGTTTAGAGGGTGGTGGTATAGAAGTAAACGGAAATGGCAGCTTTATGGCTGCTAAGTCATCCATTATAAATGACAACAGAAACCCTAATGTAAGTCAGGAAGAAATTGAAAAGGCATTGACTGAGTATTTAGGAGTAACAAATTTCATTTGGATTACCGGTATTCCAGGAGAAGAAAATCAAAATGAAGTAACAGATTTCCATATAGATGGTGCTGCACGTTTCTCAAAGGAAAATACAATACTATATGAATATGATCCTTATGGAGACAGTGACCAGTATCTTTTAGAAGCTCAGGAAAAGCATTATGGAGAATTGAGACAATCAAGCAATATAGATGGAAAACCATTTCAACTCATTCCGGTACCAGTAACAAAAAACATTGTTCAGGATGCCGGTTGTAAAGGGTCCTATTTGAATTTTTATATTGGAAATGAAGTCGTACTGGTTCCCATATACGGAGATGAAAACGATGCGCTGGGACTAAAAATAGTTGAAGGTCAATTCCCAGGCAGAAGAATTGTGGGTATTAATGTATGTAAATTATTTCAGTACGGAGGCATGATTCACTGCGTGACGCAGCAACAGCCAAAGTAATTAAGTGAAAGGGAGAATCAGTATGAGCGGAAGAAATGTAAAAATAGGATTAATCCAACATTCTTGTGGCCAAGATAGACAAGAAAATTTAAACAAAGCCATTGGATTGATTAGAAACGCCGCTGCACAAGGGGCTCAGGTTATTTGTACACAAGAGTTATTTAACGGTATGTATTTTCCTCAAATCATAGATGTAGAAAAATATGAATGGGCGGAACCCATAGATAGCCCTACATGGCATACTATAAAGAATTTATCCAAAGAATTAGGGGTTGTCATCATATGTTCTCTTTATGAGCATGCAGCAGATGGGATATATTTTAATACCGTTGCAGTGTATGAAGACGGTGAATATCTTGGGAAATATAGGAAACACCATATACCCGAAGGGCCTCAATATATTGAAAAGTATTACTTTACGCCTGGAGATACAGGTTATCCGGTATTTAAGACCAAATATGGGAAAATTGGCGTGTTGATTTGTTGGGACGAATGGTTCCCAGAGCCATCCAGAATCCTTGCATTAAAAGGAGCAGAAATAGTGTTCTATCCATCTGCAATAGGCTCAGAACCTGATAATCCGGATTTAGATACATCACAATCATGGATGGACGCCATCAAAGCACATGGTATTCATAACAATATGTTTATAGCTGCTGTTAATAGAGTTGGTAGAGAAGATGCAGCGGATGGAAGCGGGCACATGACATTCTATGGCAGGAGCTTTGTCAGTAACCCTTGGGGAACCATCTTAACAGAATCAAAAACCATTGAAGATGAAGTCATTATACAAGAAGTGGATTTAAGTGAAATAAAAAGAGCCAGAGATATACTTCAATTCCATAGAGACAGAAGACCGGACTCATACGGCGAATTATTAAAAACTTCACTTTAATAATTATGGATACTGATTTAATATAGCTATTTTTAAAAAAAGAAAGAAGGTGATCAGTTGGAAAAAAGAATGGTAAAAGTAGCATTAATTCAACATGCATGTGAACCAAATAGACAAAAGAATTTAGATAAAGCAGAAGATCTAATTAGAACGGCAGCTAAAAAAGGGGCACAGATTGTTTGCACTCAAGAGTTATTTAACGGTATGTATTTTCCTCAGATAATAGATGTTGAAAAATATGGCTGGGCGGAGCCGTTAAAAGGACCAACCAATAAAAAGCTGCAATCACTATCAAAAGAATTGGGTATAGTAACCATATGTTCATTTTATGAGCATGCAGCCGATGGACTATACTTTAATACTGCATCGGTATATGATGCAGATGGTGAATACTTAGGGAAATATAGAAAACACCATATTCCGGAAGCACCTAGATTTATCGAAAAATATTATTTTACTCCTGGAGATACAGGTTATCCTGTATTTAAAACGAAGTTTGGAACAATAGGTGTATTAATTTGTTGGGACGAATGGTTTCCGGAACCATCAAGAATCCTTGCTCTGAAAGGTGCTGAAATAGTGTTTTATCCTACTGCAATAGGGGTGAATGCAGATATTCCCGAATTAGTCACAACGAAGCCGTGGAGAAAAGCAATCGTATCCAATGCTGTTCACAATAATATGTTTGTCGCTGCACCCAATCGAATCGGTAGAGAAGATGCTGCAGATGGAAGTGGATATATGACATTTTATGGGACGAGTTTTGTAGCAGACCCTTGGGGAGAAATTGTTTCAGAAGCCCAAACCAAAGAAGATGAAATTATTATGGCTGAAGTGGATTTGAATGAAGTTAAAAGAGCAAGAGACATACTGCAATTTCATAGAGACAGAAGACCAGATTCATATCAGGAGTTATTAAATATAACTTTATAAACATTAATTTATAAAAGGAGGGCAATTACTATGAGTGCAATAACTAACGGTAAACTTTCTCTCGGAACAAAAGTGGGTTACTCCATTGGCACATTTGGAGAATGTGTCGCCTACAATTTCTATTACCTTTTTTTCATGTATTTTTTAATAGATTATGCTGGGGTTGGTCCAGCTATTGCAGGAACCATTTCTTTGATTGCTGTAGTTTGGGATGCTGTTACAGATCCATATATTGGGCATCTTTCAGACACCAGTAAAAATCCAAATGGAAAAAGAAGACCTTGGATTATAAAATTCAGTGTTCCATTAGGTATTGTGGTATTATTACTATTTACTAATGTACCGTTAACAGGTACAGCTCAAGTTTTATACTTTATCGTTATTAACATATTGTTTTGGGTTGTATTTACAGCTGTAGATATTCCTTATATGGTATTGGGGGGAGAAATAAGCAGGGATCATGAAGAACGTCTTTCTCTTAGATGGATGTGTTCAAGCTTTAATTACTTTGGATATGGGATTGCAGGGTACGCGTTCTTATTGCTTGCAAAATTTGAAGAGACCTTTGGAAATGCTAATGCAGCATGGAGTGCAACTGCTCTTATTATGGGCGTATTAATAGCAGGATCTTTCATAGTTTCATATTTTGCCACAAAAGGCAAAGAACCGATTAATGAAGTTATTGAAGAAGAAAAAGTTAATGTTCTTAAGTCGGTAATTGAAGGATTCAAAATTAAACCTTATCGGAACATTTTACTTTATACATTATTTGCTTTTACAGGCATAATGCTATATACATCGGCTCAAGTATATCTGTTTGAAAAAGTCATAGGTGCAAGCGAAACAACCATTTCAAATATATATGTCATATATGCATTGATGGTAGTTATCCTTTCTCCAATCATGGGTAAGCTTGGTAAAGTGATAGGTAATAAAAATACATTGATTTTTTCTGTAATATTTATAACCATAGGTTTTGGTATTTATAAATTTATTCCATTAACAATGGTAACGGTTTGGGGAATACTATTAGCTTGTGGGGTAGGTGTTGCAGGTTTCTTTGTAAATTCATATGCTATGATTTATGATATAGCAGATGTGGCTGAGCTAAAAACCGGACTTAAAAATGAGGGCGTATTAATTTCATTCTTCTCATTTATGATAAAACTTGGGACTGCTTTAGGAATGTGGCTGCTGGGAATATTCTTCTCTCTATATCGATACGATCCTGAGGCAATAACCAGTGAAGCTATGGATGGTATTATCAGCACCGGTACAATTATTCCTGCTGTAATATGCGGCATAAGTGTCTTCTTTTTGTTTGGATATTCGCTAAATGAAAAGAATATTAGAAAACTAAGACAAATGAAGCAAGATCATAACGATGGAAAAGAAATAGATTTAGCGGAAGTCAGCAGATTACTATAAGGGGCGTTTTTTAATAAGCTATGAATATTCTAAAATAAAGATTTTACTTGGGGTTGAGGTCATCTTGAATGATCGAAACCCCATGTTTTCATTTTCAAAAAATTTGTATATAGGTATTAAAATCAAAAATTTATTTCTTTATATTATTTAAATAATATTTATGATCCTATTTTATTTTGATAAGATAAGTAATATAAGGTAAGGGAAATACAAATAAAGAAGGTGATCCTATTTATTCTATTGGTGAATTTGCAAAAATAAGTAAAGTCTCTCCCAGAATGTTAAGGCATTATGATAAGATCGGCTTATTAAAGCCAAGCTATATTAAAGACAACGGATATAGGTATTATAGGGATGAAGCAATACACAAAATTTCTGTTATAAAACAATTGAGAAGATTTGAATTTTCATTAGAAGAGATAGATAAAATAATGTGCAAAAATGATTCAGCGTATACAAAAAAGATGCTGCAACTCAAGGTTGATCACCTGCAACAATCTGCTACAGAATATAATTATTTAATTATTGAAATGGAAAAACAAATGAGAGCTATTAAAGGTAATGACAAAATTTTAAATACTACCAGCAGCTTTGACATTTTAATCGGACATCGTGGAGATTTTTTAGCTTTATGTCAAAGAAAACGAACCAATGAAGAAGAAATTGATGATATGATTGACGAGTTATTCGTAATAATAAGTAATAGTAAAGATATGGTGCCTACAGGGACACACATGACCATATTTCATCAATCCTATAATACTTATGATCCGGAGGATACAGATGTTGAAGTTTGTATACCGGTTAATACTGAATTCAATGAAGGCGTATATTATACAAGAATTATTGAAGGCGGTTTATATATAAGTACTATTTATATTGGCAGCTATGATATGATCGGAAACGCTTATTTAGCACTAATCAAATGGGCTAAGCAGAATAACTATTCAATTATTGGTCCAACAGTGGAACGTTATTATAAAGATATTCGAGCATCCAATAGCCAAGATGAATATATTACAGAGATATGCATTCCGGTAAAGCATCATTAATAACATAATGAACAAGAGATATGGTAAAGATAACGGTTGACTTTGACATTGTGTGAAAGATTATAATATATAAAAATGCATATATATCATGTATATATAGTTAACCTCAAAAAAATGGAGTTGAAGAATTTTTCTCAGCTTCATTTTTTTGATGGAAAAATTATTTTCTCAAAATTCAAAAAAAAGATTGACTTTGCCATAATGTCAACCTGTAAGATTAAAAAAAAGGACTCAATTTAAAATATATGAGGAGGAAATATAAGATGGGAAAAACGGTAATGTTTCTATTGGTAATATGTATTATTATTTCACTGATGCCTTTAGGAAATGCAGAAACTCTGACATTACCAAAATATTATATGCCATTAGAGGATGAGTTGCATGAAGGGACTTGGTTGCAATGGCCCCACGACTATACCTATGGGTATGGAAATAGAAAAGAACTTGAGGACATATGGATTGAAATGACAAAAGAGCTGACTAAAGGTGAGAATGTTCATATTATTGCTTATAACAGAACTGAAAAGAAACATATCAAAAAGGTATTAAACAAAGCTAACGTTGATATGAGCAAAGTGGATTTCTACTTATTCAAAACCAATGATACTTGGATTAGAGATAATGGGCCTATTTTTGTTTATGATGACCAAGATGATTTAGTAATAACTAATTGGGAATTTAATGGATGGGGAGAAAAATATCCATATTTTCATGATAATCTAATACCTAAAAAAATAAGCAACGCAATACATGTTCCAAGAGAAGATATTAATATGGTACTTGAAGGCGGATCTATAGAACACGACGGTAACGGTACTTGTATGGCAACATTAACTTCAATAGTCAATGATAATAGAAACCCAGGATTGACAGTAGAAGACGTAGAAGAATACCTAACCTATTATTTAGGGTTCACTAACTTTATCTGGCTGGATGGAACAATTAGTGAAAATGATGTTACAGATTGTCATATTGATGGGTTTGTAAAATTTCTTAATGATGAAAAAATAGTGACGATGAATGATGAAGATTTACAGTATTGGGGACTGTCTGTTAAAGACTGTGCGACATTGTACAATGCTCAAAACGCAAATGGGATACAATATGATTTTGTTTACCTGCCATTGACAGAAAATAACGTCCAAGGCTTGACCTATAAGGGGTCATATATCAATTATTATATTGGGAATAATGTAGTTTTAGTTCCAAATTATAATGATACAAATGATTCTATAGCCAATGATATGATTCAAGAGTTGTATCCAAATAGAACCGTTGTTGGCATTGATGTTACGAAACTCTATAAATATGGTGGAATGATTCACTGTGTGACACAACAACAGCCTTCGTGGTAAACCAATTATCTAATAACATGATTTTAAGCATTGGAGTGGCCATGGATTTTTATTGCAATATATTGTACGGACAGTAAAGGAGGAAAATCAATGCATCAAGAAAACAAAAATTATCGTATGCCTGCGGAATGGGAAGAACATGAAGGAACGTGGTTATCCTGGCCACATAGATTTTCTTTTCGAGGCGAACATTATAGAAGTGAATTAGATGGTATTTGGGTATCTATGGCGAAAGCCTTACATGAAGGAGAAAATGTTCACATCTTAGTGTACGACGAGCAAGAAAAACAACACGTACAGGCATTATTAAAAGAAGCGAATATTGATATGTGTAAAATAGACCTAATCATTATGGAAACCAATGATGTTTGGATTAGAGACAATGGGCCAATTTTTGTTTATGACGAAGAAGATAACCTTGTGATAACCAATTGGAAGTTTAATGGTTGGGGAAACAAATATGCATATGATCTGGATAATCAAATTCCTGAGAAAATAAGCAAGTTATGTAATATTGAAAGAATAGATATCCCTATGGTGTTAGAAGGTGGAGGCATTAATGTTAATGGAAGTGGTACCCTTATGGCAGCATTAACTTCCATAGTCAATGATAATAGAAATTCTGAATACACAAAGGAAGAACAAGAGCATATCATGTCTCAATATCTGGGCATTAAGAATTACATTTGGATAACAGGTATCGTAGGAGAAGAAAATGGTGATGAAGATACAGATTATCACATAGATGGAGCGGCATGTTTTACAAACCAGAATACAATTCTTTATGAATATGATCCATTTAAAGAGGACAAAGCGTATTTATTAGAAGCTTATGATAAACATTATCAAGAAATTAGAAAATGTAAAACAGAAGATGGAGCGGACTTAAAACTAGTACCTGTCCCTTTGACAAGGAAAGAAGTAAAGGATGCTGGTTGTAAAGGGTCATACTTGAATTTTTATATTGGCAATAAAGTCGTGTTAGTGCCTATATATAATGATGAAAATGATGCGTTAGCTCTAAAGATTATTGAAGGGCAATTTCCGGAAAGAAAAATTGTAGGCATTGATGTTTGTAAACTATACCCTTATGGTGGGATGATTCACTGTGTGACACAACAACAGCCTAAAGACAAGAAAGCTTTTTAATACGACAAGTTCTTTTATATAATTAAAATTTTGTAAGGAGGAAAATTATGAGCGCAACAACCGGTCAAGCAAAATTATCCCTTAAAACTAAAATCGGTTTTGGGGCAGCATCCATGGCAAATACTACGTGGATAGCTTTCGTATCATTTGGAATGATTTTTTTTACCGACTATGTAGGTATCTCTCCAGCTATTGCCGGTACAATGTTTTCTATAGCTATAACATGGGATGCAATTTCTGACCCCATAATTGGGCATTTATCGGATAAGACCGATACTAAAATGGGAAGAAGACGTCCTTGGATTTTAGCTGTAGCGATACCTTTTGCACTCATTTCATGGTTGATGTTTACGGATTGGGGATTAGGCCCAAATATGACTATTGTTTATTTCACGTTTATGTTGATAGCGTTCTATACCTTATTTACCAGTTATGATGTCCCACATTCTGCACTTGGTGCTGAAATAACTACAGACTATGATGAACGTGTCAGTTTGAATTCTTGGCGAGTATTTTTTATACAAATTGCTTGTGTAATTGGAGCGTCATGTCCTTTTCTAATCATTGCTTACTTTGGAGATCATTACGGAGATGAAATGTTAGGCTGGTCGGTAATGGGAGCAGCCTTTGGAATATTAGCGATACCATTCTTTATATGGACATTTGTATCTACTAAAGGTAAAGAATTGAAAGATACTGCTGAAAAAAGTGAAATACAACATATAAATGTGATACAAATGTGGAAAGCTGTATTTTCTAATCGTCCTTTTAGATATGCAATGGGTATGTTTGCGTTTGGTGTCATGTCTATTTCTTTATGGACAGCAGTGACCACCTACTATTATTTTAACTATATGCAGACGGATGAGTATGTACTGTCATTGATTTACTTCTTATCAGCTGCTTGCGGCGTCATTTTTATTCCAATCATAACAAAACTAGCTGAAAAACACTCTAAAAAGGCTTCATGGATTGTAAATATGGGTTTCTTTGGTTTAGTATTAACCATTGGAGTGGGTTACATGTTAAAACCCGGAATGAACGGACTAGCTTACACCATAGCTGTTTTATCTGCCGGTGGGCAAATGGTAGCTTATCAAATTGGTTGGTCTATGATAGCAGACTGTGTAGAAGTTGACGAATTAAAAACCGGGCAAAGAAGAGAAGGCATGATTTACGGATTTGTTCAACTGCTTCAAAAGTTTGGTGATGCGTTTATGATGTTTGTACTGGGAATAGCATTAGAGTTAATTAAGTACAACCCGGACGCAGTAGAACAATTGCCTGAGACAATTTTAGGAATCAGAATGTTAAATGGTCCGGTAATAGGGTTATTGGTAATCATCAGTATTCTCTTTGCAGCGCTGTCGCCAATGACACGTGAAAAACACAAACAACTATTAGAAATTATTGATAAGAAAGAAAAAAATGAAGAATATGATATTACACCGATACAAGACTTATTAAGATAGAGGTGAAGATCATGAAAACAGCTATGAAGAAATTGCACTTAATTTTTTAAGAGATAAAGGAATGGCAGCCATCAGAAAACAAACAAGGGGACAGTTTACATCTGTTTGAAAGAGATATTTCTCAAAAGCAATCAAACAGATGAAACCGTCCCCTTATTTGAATATTCCGTGTGTTCATAATTTTCTTGACACTTAGCTTGGACTATATGTATAATATGATTAAGTCAGCCGGACGACCGATACAATTTTGTTTGAAATGGAGGTGGCATTATACCATTACAAATTATAGCAGGAGGTGGGTGGTAGTGGATAAAAAGCTATAAATTTTTCTTTAGAGATACGCTTGTATAAAATTAAAATTAGGTAGTGGGAGGATTAAGATGAGTGATATAAAAGAAAAATATGAGAATTTATTAACCCTTGATGAGGTGTTAGACCGTCCTTTTGATGAAATTAGACAGCTTGCTGCAAAGCATGCAAATGCGGATTTATATAATGTGTTTGACACATTTGGTACAGTTAAAGACTATGTTAAGGCTGAAGGATGTAATTTATGGGATGCTGATGGCAATAAATATCTTGATTTTCTTGCAGGAATAGCTTCTGTAAGTATAGGACACAACAATAAAGAAGTATATGCTGCAATAGACAAAGCCTTTGGTTTACCTTGTATACTTCAAACGACAGTTCCACGTGTAGGGACTGGTTTGGCAAATGCTTTGGCTGCATTAGCACCTGGAAATTTAAACAAGGTATGGTTAGGCGCACACGGCGGTGCTGAAGCTGTTGAAGGCGCCATTAAGATAGCAGAG
The DNA here is from genome assembly GCA_028279945.1 of Clostridia bacterium. GTDB lineage: Bacteria > Bacillota > Clostridia > Peptostreptococcales > JAAYPU01 > JAKSCF01. The sequence continues at coordinate 25,721 of JANQMT010000069.1, read as the reverse complement.
CTTGCATCTAAAAAACATAAATTTGTTTCAACAGATAATTCTTATCATGGAAAAACCCGTGGAGCGGTATCTGTAACAGGAAGAAAAAAATGGTCAAAAGATCAGGCAACACTTGAAAATGTAGAGGTTGTCCCATTTGGAAATGCAGAAGCCTTAGAAGAAGTGTTAAAAAAAGGCGATGTAGCAGCATTCTTTATTGAACCTATTCAAGGTGAAGGTGGCGTAAATGTGCCTCCAGAAGGATATCTAAAGAAAGTAAGAGAACTTTGTACCAAGTATGACGTACTTTTTGTAGCAGATGAGATTCAATCCGGTGTAGGAAGAACGGGAACCTTCTTTGCAGTAGAAGGAGAAGACGTTGTGCCGGATATCATAGTATTTGCAAAAGGAATCAGCGGGGGACTATTACCACTGGGTGGATATATTACCAATGATGAAGTTTGGAATAAAGCTTTTGGTACCATACAAACCTGTACCTTGCATACAACAACTTTTAATAATGACACTTTATGCAGTGCAGTTGGACTTGCCACTATTGAATACATGCTTAAAAACGATGTCTTGGAAAGTGTAAAAGAAAAAGGCGAATATTTAATGTCTAAGCTCAATGAAATTAAAGATAAATATCCATGTATCAAGGAGGTGCGAGGTAAAGGTTTATTCGTTGGCGTTGAATTCCAACCGGTAGATTCATTAGCAGAAATGATGGGTGCTCCGGCGGATATGGCTGACGAATTACTTGGTACAATGATGTGTAATGAGTTAATTAGCGAATATAATATTCTTGTTTCTTATACGTTAAACCAAGCTCGTGTTATAAGGGTTACGCCTCCGTTGGTAGTCAGCTACGAAGAATTGGATTATTTCTTACAAAGCTTTGAAAGTGCAATAGCTAAAAATATGGATTTACTAGGAATAGAACTTACGACAGCATAGGTCATATTAGATAAGCAGCTCAGTAGATTTGATGTCGGTCAGTTGGATGAACGACATTGAAGATAAGGATATCCGTAAATATGAAAAAGATATTAATTTTAAATAATTAAATATTAAGGAGGAGTTAGGATGGCTCTTTTTTCGGACGATAAACAGGTATATGATGTGATTGGTGGTTTTATTAAAGATGTGGTTGCTAAGCATGATGTTATGGGGTCAAAGGTAACGGCAACCAATATGACGATTAAGTTAAAATTTAGTGATCCGGAAACTTTTATTTATATTGACGCAACAGGGGAACCAGAAGGAGATAGCTATGTAAACGTTTCTTTTGGAAAAGATGAAGATGCTAAAGTTACTATGATTATGAGTAGTGATCTTGCTCATGAATTTTGGAAAGGTAAAGTCAATTTAAATGCAGAAATGACTCGCGGCAATGTTGTAACGGAAGGACCCTTGATGAGCGTTTTAAAACTTATTCCTGCTCTAAGGCCGGCATTTGCATTGTACCCGGAATATTTAGAAAAAAAAGGTTTTTCAGGTTGATTTTATTATAAAAAATGACTCCCAATAAAATTTTTTTAATTGGACTACTGTTCTAATGGGTAATTAGATAGTAGTCCTCAATATCATTTGAAAGCTTTGAAAACAGATAGCGAGGTGAATAATATGTACGGCTATTCCGGGTATTTATTAGAAGTGGATTTGACCTTGGGTAAAACAAGAAAAGTTTCTTTAGAAGAAGAACTGGTTAAGAAATATATCGGAGGCTCTGGATTAGGTGCTGCTTTATACTGTAAATATCTAAGTCATTCAATGGAAGATGATTATAGTGTTAATGACTTTGTTGAAAGAGTTGTGAATAATCAATACGTTGACAACCCTATTACAGTGGATGCTTTTTCACCCAACAATCCGTTGATCTTCATGAATGGACCTTTAACAGGAAGCACATTACCGGCCAGTAATAGAATGACAGTCTGCTCTAGGTCCCCTCATACAAATATTTGGGGTGAAGCTAATTCAGGAGGTTTTTTTGCTCCGGAACTAAGGAAAGCAGGTTACGATGGTATTATAATTACAGGTTCATCTTCAAAACCTGTAAATTTATATATCGAAAATGATAATATAGAATTAATTTCTGCAGAAGATGTATGGGGGATGGATACCATCGCTACCATTGAGAAGCTAAGTGATCATGGAAAGGTTATGGCAATAGGACCCGCCGGGGAAAAAATGTCAACCATGGCTTGCATAGCAGTGAGCACCCATAATTTTTTAGGTCGTGCAGGTATGGGTGCAGTTATGGGCAGTAAAAAACTAAAAGCTATTGTTGCGAAAGGCAGCAATAAATATCAACCCGCTTTTCCCGAGAAAATGAAAGAAATAAAAAGCAGACTGCTTGGAAAAATGAACAGTCACCTGACAATAGAAGCCTTAAAGGGGTTAGGAACCAATGCGGGTATGGATATGGGTTCACTGAGTGGTGACGTGCCAACAAAGAATTGGCAGCATGGCGATTGGGATAAATATGAGTTTATTAATGGTGCTGCTTTTATAGATAATTTTAAAGTAGGTGCTAAAACTTGTTTTTCTTGCCCTGTTGCATGTAAGCATGTCATTAAAGTGGACACCGACACATACAAAATGCATGGTGCTAATCCGGAATATGAAACAGCTGCTGTTTTTGGTTCCAATTGTTTGAATGATAATGCGGCGTCTATAGCTGTAGCCAATGATTTATGTAATCGTTACGGATTAGATGTTATTGGAACCGGTTCCGTTATTGCATTGGCCATGGATTGTTTTGAAAAAGAATATATCAATACTAAAGATACAGATGGTATGGAAATAGCTTGGGGTGATGATGAGGTTATAATTGAATTAATACATCAAATAGGACAAATGAAGGGTTTCGGCGTCCGTTTAGCAAATGGATCCCTTGAATTTGTCAAAGACTTGGACCCTAAAGCTTTAGATCTGGTTGTTGCTGTAAAAGGATTGGAAGCTCCAATGCATGACCCACGCTGTGCTTGGGGGTTAGGTCTTGATTATGCTACCAGTAATAGAGGCGCATGTCACGTTTCCTCAATCGTTATGCATGCTGAGCATGGTGCCTTAATATATCCTGAAATCGCAATAGGGACAGATATATACATGGGAACCAGTCAAGAGGGTAAGGTAGAATTGGTTAAAAAAGGCCAAGATATAGGTGGTGTTTTTGGTGGAGCAGCAGTTTTTTGTTATCTAGGTGGTGTGCCGTTTAATGGTGAGGATTTAGTGGATTCAATAAATGCAGCTACAGGATATGACTTTACATTAGATGAAATAATGCAAATCGGAGAAAGAATTTGGTGTTTGAAAAGAACACTAAATAATTTATGGGGCATACGTCAATCGGATGATGTGCTGCCTAAACGTTTGAGAACAGCTCTTGAAGATGGCCCCACTGAAGGAATTGCTGTTGAGATAGATGACCTTTTGAAAGATTACTATAAGTTACGTGGATTAGATAAAAATGGTTTTGTAAAGCGAGAGGTATTAATAAGATGTGGATTATTAGATACTGTTAAATCCAATGCAGCAGAAGCAGCAGCCGGACAATAATTTTCAAAGGCTTATGTCAATAAAAGAAGGAGATGTATAAATGGAAATTCAAGTGTTTCTTCATGAGCCCCTCCATAGATGCTCTCAAAATAAAAAAATTGAGCAAAGTAATTTAACATTAATTTATTCTTGCGGCATAAATGTTGGAGAGCTAATCGAAAATCTTGGTATACCTTCAAGATATATTTTGCTTTTGAAAATTAATAAAAAAGTTTATAAGATGAACAATACTTTAATCAATAAATCATTAATCGATGGTGATTATGTAGAGTTGTTTCCAAAAATGATTGGTGGTTAATATTCTGAAAATTATAGATTTAATGTTTCTGGGGGAGATTAATTCTCCCTCAATAAGTATGCTGGCGTTACTGCTAATCGTATAATTTTCAAATTCTCCTCGTTGAAAGTTAACTAAGAAAATATTATCAAAGAGCTGGTTAATTTGACTGTAGTAGATACTGGAAGTATAATATATTTTAGTAGGATTTAACAATTCGAGGAGGATTAGTTTTGGTAAACAAGAAAGAAATCATTTTAGAAAGTGCAATTAAACTTTTTACTAAAAGAGGTTTTCATAAAACGACTTTAAAAGATATCGCACAAGATATTGGAATAAGTAAAGGGACGTTATTTTATTACTACCCTTCAAAAGAGGGCCTGCTATATGACATATTTGATATGGGGTTTGAAACATTAGTAAGTTTAATTAAGCAAATGAGCGAATTGAATCAAATAGGAATTAGCGAGCAAAGAATAGAGTACCTTTATAATGAATTGCTAACACATGATTATCTAATGAAAATTAATTTTAACTTTGTCCATGAAGCTATAATAGGTAATGCGTGTATTAAAGAAAAATTAAAGCTACAGTATGAAAAATGGCGTTCCGACGTCAAAGAAGTCATTATGGAAATGAATAATGATTTGACGGAAGCACAGCTGGATGTAAAAGCAGCTATTATAATAGCTGTAATTGATGGCATTTTTCTACAATATTTTATGGATCCATCAAAACTCAATATTAAAGATATTTCTGTAGAACTTTCAAAAATGTTAAATACTTAATATTTTAAATATTTTAAAAGCATTTGATTTTATCAGGTGCTTATTCTTTTGGAACAGATGAACCATTTTTGTTTGGAACATAAAAAGAAATTTGGTTTAAAATGAATCGATAAACAATTATAAAGGGATAAAATAGGTTCATTTTTTGGCATATGTTTTGCGTATAAAGCATTTTAATGGATATAACCTAACTGTTCGAAGGAGGAAGATCATGAAAAAAATAGCAACTCAGATAGACAACTATCAATTAAGGTTTGCAGAGAAAAAAGATGCTCCATTGATTTTGAAATTTATCAAAGAATTAGCAGAGTATGAAAATGAATTGGATCAGGTGACTGCTACAGTTGAAGTTTTAACGCAATCTTTGTTTGAACACTATGCTGCAGAAGCGATTATTGGAGAATATAATGAAGAACCCGTAGGATTTGCGTTATTTCATCAAAGTTTTTCAACCTTTTTAGGAATGCCCGGCATTAATTTGGTTGATTTGTATATAATACCTGAAATGAGAGGGAAAGGCTTTGGCAAGGTAATACTTTCATATTTGGCAAAGCTGACTAGGGAAAGAGGCTGTGGTAGACTTGAATGGTGGTGTCATGATTGGAATGAGCCGGCTATTGAATTGTATAAAAGGTGGGGTGCATTCCCAATAGAGGATATACGAGTATATAGATTGTGCGATGAAGCTTTAAATCATTTTTCACAAAATTTTTGATAGAATAACAGAAATAATCAAAAAAGAGCCGGTTCATCTGTTTGTTTTTGAGAATTCACATAGTTTTTACTTTTTATAATTGTGAAATGCTTCTAGATTAGATAAAATATTAATTAAGAAACAAGCACTATTTATAGATATTACATCATGGGACACCAATTACATATTAAGAAGAGGTGAAAAAAATGGTTGTATCACATAAGTCAAAATTGCAAAGCAACGTATTTCAGGGGGCAGAAGTACGAAATGCGGCAATGAAAGTTTTAGTCTCTCCACAAGAAGGATGGGAAGGACATGTTATGCGTATGATCGAACTGGGTAAAGACGGATTCAGCCCAAGACATACACATGATTGGCCGCATATAAATTATGTGGTTAAAGGAAAAGGAAAGGTTCATATTGATGGCGAAGATTATTTGATAGAGGAAGGATCATATGCCTATGTACCGTCCAATGCTTTGCATCAGTTCATAAATACAGGCGATGATGCCCTTGAATTTATTTGCATTGTCCCTGAAGAAGGACATAAGTAGCTTAATACTCTTGACATTCTATTTTTTAAGTTATATGATAATAATTGGAAGAATTAAATATAGAGATATATGGTTAGCTTAGCTATTAATAGGGAAGCAGGTGAAAGTCCTGCACAGCTGCCTCTACTGTAATTGGTGACGAGATTTTGTTTAACCACTGCATTGCACTGCGGGAAGGTAAAATTAAGTTTGACCCATAAGTCAGGAGACCTGCCTATATCTATAATGGACTTTTGGGACAGAAGAGTTGTAGTAATATATTATTTAGTTGGTTTAATGTCCTGTTTATTGCAGGATACTATTATTTTATATTGGCTTTAATTTAAACCTCTGCCCTTTAGGCAGGTGTTTTTTTGTTGGGGGGAATGACGATGGATAAATCTATGGAGAAATTATTATTGAGTGATAAAGAAAAAAAACTTATATCGCTTCTAAGAAACCTAGAATATGGTGAGATCAAGATCATTGTGCAGGATGGCATTCCATTAAGGGTAGAAAAAATAACAAAATCAATAAAATTATAGTGCTGATTGGAAAACCAAAGGCATTACAAAAAAACGGATTGTTTTTTTGTAATGCCTTTTATTTTGTGATACTTTTTTTTAACGCCAATTCTGGACAAATACATACAAACAGCACAAGAAAAAGGTATGGTAAATTTTAATAAGCAGTTTATGTAATATAATATTTTATTGAAGGAGGATTCTATGAAGAATAGATGGATATCACTTTTATTGGTTTGCATCATGGTACTATTGCCGGCTGGTAGTTTTGCATTTGATATCAAGCTTGATTTTTCTGATTCTGATGAGATTTCCAATTGGGCCATGGATAGCATTAAAAAAGCATATCACTTAAAAATTGTTCAAGGCAGCAATGGAAAGTTTAATCCTAAAGGTAAGATTACAAGGGCTGAGTTCACAAAGATGATTGTAGGAATACTTCAGCTTGATATCCATACCGACAATACCATCCATTTCTCAGATGTGAATCATACTGACTGGTTTTACCCTTATATTAATGCGTGTTATCAATATGGTATCGTACAAGGTGATGGAGGAGAATTTAACCCAAACAAGACGATTACGCGTGAAGAAATGGCAGTTATGCTGTCAAGAATAATCCAACTTAACTCAAATAACAATGCTGATATTAAGGATATTGAAGGTGTGTCGTCATGGGCTAAAAAGGATATTGAAAATATATATGCAAGCGGTATCATGACAGGTTCAGAAGGGTACTTTAATCCAAAAAAAGACGCCACAAGAGAAATGGCTGTAGTGGTAGCTGTAAGATGTTTGGATAAAGAAAAAAAAGAACTGACAAAAGTCAAAGAAAAAGATACCGAAGTCTCTAAATATATAGAGGATACAGGCCGGTATTTAATCAATGTGGTGGATAACCCAACGGTATCAAGCATAGGTGGCGAATGGGCAGTGTTATCATTACTCCGTTCGCACCTAGATGTTCCAGATGACTTTAAAGAAAGCTATTTAAATAACCTAAAAAATACTCTAGAAGAAAAAGACGGAAAGCTGCATAGAATTAAGTACACAGAATACGACAGAGTAATTCTAGCCCTCTCAAGTATGGGCAAAAGTGCTAAAGACGTATATGGGTATGACTTAACATTGCCGCTTGTAGATTTCAATACCCTAATTAAGCAAGGTCTAAATGGCCCTATATGGGCATTAATTGCTTTGGATACAAGAGGTTATGAGATTCCCATAGATAAAACCGTTTCAACTCAGACCACTCGAGAACTGCTCATTGAATATATTTTAGAAAGAGAGTTGGAAGGCGGAGGATGGTCATTGACGTCTGAATTACCTGCTGATGCAGATATAACAGGTATGGCCCTTCAAGCCCTATCAAAATATCAAGAACAAGACCATGTGAAAGAATCCATTTCAAAGGCGTTAGAATTTTTATCTAAAACACAAAAATCCGATGGAAGTTTTGCCTCGTCCTGGGATACAAATTCAAGCAGTGAGAGCATTTCTCAAGTCATTGTTGCATTGACAGCTTTAGGTATTGATCCAAAAACAGATGAAAGATTTGTGAAAAAAGGTAAAGACCCAATATCTGCTCTTTTAGAATTTCAGACTGAGAAAGGCGGCTTTGAGCATGCCAAGAGCATGGGCCCTAACCAAATGGCAACAGAGCAGGCTATGTATGCCTTGGTAGCTTATGATCGGTTTCTAAAGGGTAAAAATACGCTTTATGATATGACGGATATTAAGTAGGTGTCCTATGAAAAATAAGAAGATTAATATAATGGTTATCATTGCTTTGCTATTAGTGGTATCTTTTTTTGCCAGTGGAAATGATCCGGCTCAACAAGAAAAATTATCTAGTAACAATGTACAAATGACCGTTGATAATAACTATGAAGAACAGCCAACCGATAAGGAAGTAAACAGTCAAAGCAGTACAGAGAAAGCTGTTGAGCTAAATCTACCGGATGAATCTGAAAATCGTGATATAGAAAAAGATCAATACTCTACAGATCCGGTACCGGAAGGAAAACCCAAACCGGTAGAATGGCAGGAGACTAATATTATTGAAGAGAAAGAAAGTCATGTTATATTATCAGTGAATTGCAGCACAATCCTCGATAATATTGAAAATTTGGATCCAAATAAAATAGAGCTTGTTCCGGAAAATGGGATCATATTTGAACAAAAAGAGGTTGTTTTTTATGAAGGAGAAAGTGTTTTTGATGTCTTGCTGAGAGAGATGCAAAATAATAAAATTCATATGGAATTTGTAATGACACCAATCTACAACAGTAATTATATAGAAGGTATACAAAATTTATACGAATTTGATTGTGGAGAACTCAGTGGATGGATGTATAAAGTCAATGACTGGTTTCCTAACTATGGTTGCAGCAGATACCTGCTAAAAGAAGGCGATGTCATAGAGTGGTTATATACTTGTGATTTGGGAAGAGACTTAGGTCAAACTTTTTTGGAGGAAAATAGTGATTAGAGATAGTTTTGCTGCATACCACCCGGTAATAAATTTTGTTTATTTTACTATGATGATGGTTTTAAGTATGTTTCTAATGCATCCTGTATTACAGTTGATCAGTTTTTTCAGTGCGTTTATATATGCCGTTATATTAGGTGGTAAGAAATCAGTTAGATTTAATATTTTATATTTAATACCTATGATGCTGGTTATTGCAGTCATCAACCCTCTGTTTAATCATGAAGGGGTGACCATATTGTTTTATCTAAAGAATGGCAACCCTATTACAATGGAAAGTATTTTTTTTGGGATATCTTCGGCATTAATGATTATTACAGTAATGAGTTGGTTTTATTGCTATAACAAAGTGATGGAATCGGATAAATTTATTTATCTTTTTGGCAATATAATGCCGGCCCTTTCACTTATATTTTCTATGGTGCTGCGATTTGTACCCAGATATACAAACCAAATAAAAAGAATAGCACATGCTCAAAAAGGACTTGGTAATGATATTGCACAAGGCAGCATCTTAAAAAGAGCTAGAACGGGTATTAAGATACTATCTATCATGACCACATGGGCATTAGAAAATCAGATTGAAACATCAGACAGTATGAAATCAAGAGGATATGGATTAAAAAAAAGAACGGCTTTTTCTATATATGTTTTTACGAGCAGAGACAAAAAGGTATTATTAATAATCATTTTTTTAGCAGTTGTTATTGCATTGGGTGGATATGGCGGATATATGAGCTTTACGTATTATCCGTATATTAAGTATAAAGATTTTGACGGTAGAGCTGTTATAACGTTTGTGTCTTACAGTTTGCTTTGCTTGACGCCTTCTGTCATCAATATATATGAGGAGATGAAATGGAGATATTATATACAAAAGATTTAAGCTTTACATACCCTTTAAAGAGAGAAAAAGCACTAAATGAAGTTAATATTTCAATAAATGAAGGCGAATTCATAGTGCTATGCGGCAGTAGTGGAAGTGGTAAAACAACTTTATTAAAACATTTCAAGCCCATTTTAACACCACACGGCAGAAAAGAAGGAATAGTAGGCTATAAAAATAGAGATATTGCCGGTATAGATGAAATACAAATAGCACATGAAATAGGCTATGTGTCCCAAAACCCTGATAATCAGATTGTAACCGATAAGGTATGGCATGAGCTTGCTTTTGCTATGGAGAGTCTAGGGTATGATTCTAATACCATTAGATTAAGAGTTGCTGAGATGGCCAGTTTTTTTGGTATCACCGATTGGTTTTATCGGTCTGTCTTACAGCTTTCAGGCGGGCAAAAACAGCTTTTAAATTTAGCTTCGGTTATGACTTTAAAACCAAGGGTATTGATATTGGATGAGCCCCTTTCTCAGTTAGATCCTGTGGCATGCAATGATTTTTTAAATTTACTAAAAAAAATTAATGAAGAGATAGGGGCAACGGTTATTTTATCTGAACATCGGCTGCATGAGTGTGTCCCCCTATGCGATCGGCTTGTTGTTATGGATAGTGGAAAAATAATAGCTGATGATTCACCAAAAAAGGTATGCAAGTTTTTAAAAGATATGCATCACCCCATGTTTTATGGGATGACCCCTGCAATGAAAATTTATTCCAGTATAGAAGATAAAGAAAACTGCCCAATAACGGTGAAAGAAGGCAGAAGCTGGATAAATTCAATTTTAAAAAATAAAAATATAAAATTTGATAAACCCGAAATTACACATCAAAACAAAAATATTTTGTCTTTTAAAGATGTTTGGTTTAAATATGAAAAAAAAGATAAAGATGTACTCAAAAACCTTTCCTTTAATGTCAATGCGGGAGAAATTTATGCTATTGTAGGAGGCAATGGAACAGGAAAAACGACAACGATTTCTCTTTTAAGCGGACTATATAAGCCATATAGAGGTAAAGTATTAATTGAAGGAAAAGCACCAAAAGACAGCCCATTAAAGATCGCGTTGCTTCCCCAAGACCCTTTTACAATTTTCACACAAAAAACAGTAAAGGAAGAAATCTATTCCGATTGCAAAGATGAAAAAAGAATAGAAAAAATAATGGCGTTTGTTACTATGTCCCATCTTATGGATAGGCATCCATATGATTTAAGCGGAGGAGAGGCAGAAAGATTAGCCCTTGCGAAAGTGCTGCTGTTAGAGCCGGATATCCTTCTTTTGGATGAACCTACAAAGGGAGTCGATGATTATTTTAAAATGAGCTTAGCGAAAATGCTTAGGACACTTTGTGAAAGCGGCGTAACCATTATTATGGTATCTCATGACATTGAATTTTGCGCGAAGTACACAGACCGATGTGGTCTTTTTTTCGATGGACAGATGATTTCAGAAAAATTGACGCGGCAATTTTTTATTGATAACAGCTTCTATACGACAGTCTCCAATCGGATGATTGCCCACCTTTGCAAAGATATTGTGACAGATGATGAGGTGATTCATTTATGCAAAAGTATATAAATAAGAGCAGTGCCCTTGGCATTTTACTGATTTGTATGGTTATTCCCTTAATAATTGTTTTTGGTGTCATTGTTTTAAATGATAGAAAATATTATCTTATCAGCACTTTGATTATTTTGTGTTCCATGCTCCCCTTTTTTATTTCATTTGAGAAGAGAGAACCAAAAGTGCGGGAACTGGTTATTATTGCGGTCCTTACCGGGATTGCAGTGGCGGGTCGAGGGGCTTTTTTTATGATTCCTCAGTTCAAGCCTGTTGTGGCGGTTGTTATAATAAGCGGGGTTTGTTTTGGAGGGGAGAGCGGGTTTTTAGTAGGTGCATTATCGGGATTTGTCTCAAATTTTTTCTTCGGACAAGGACCGTGGACACCTTGGCAGATGTTTTGTTTTGGTATTATTGGGTTTTTAGCAGGGATTTTATTTAGTAAAGGGTTGCTATATAAAGGAAAAACACAGTTGTGCATTTTTGGATTTTTGTCCACCTTTTTTATATATGGCGGTATTATTAATATTGGGTCATTAATCATGTTTACAAGTGGTTTTTCAATAGAAAAATTAATGTTAGCATATGTTTCTGCTTTTTGGTTTGATATCATTCATGCAACAGCAACAGCTTTTTTTCTTTATACGATTTCACAAACCATGATTGAAAAATTGGATAGGATAAAGGTGAAATATGGGTTGATAGAACAAGAGACATTATAATCGTCCAAAAGGGTGTTCCTATACGGGTTGAAAAAATAAAAAAGTCTAGCAGATTATAGTGCTGATTGGAAAACCAAAGGCATTACAAAAACACAGTGTTTTTGTAATGCCTTTTTTCAGGTGCATTAACTATATTTTACAATAAATAGAGGAAGTCAATTAATATAGTAAACTGAAATGCTTAATATTTTAAGTATTTTGTATGCAAATAAAAAATATAAAGGAGGAAAATTTAAATGATGAGAGGGAAAAGTTTAAACAAAGTTTTGGCTCTGACTTTGGCAATCTTTATGGTTATAAGTATGTTGCCAGTAACAGCTTTGGCCAACGGAGATGACAACACTGCTCCAAATGTTAAAGAAGGTGTAACCAATCCGGCTGAATCAACCGTGGTCATAGATACGCCTTACACCATTGATCTTGGAGGTATTTTTGAAGATGCTGATCATGATACGCTGACCTATACAGTAAGCATGGACGGAAACGAAGCTGTCAATGCTGAGGAAAACTACAGCTGTATACGTACAGAAGCCGGTATTGTGACACTGGCATTTAAAGCCAGTGATGGTTACGAGACTTCTGAGGTATATTCGGTAAACCTGACAGTAGAGGAAAGTGGATATGAGAACACAGCACCTAAGATTAAAGACGGGGTGAATAGTTTCAACATGGCACAGGTAGTCGTAGGGGAGCCTTATACGGTTGATCTTGGAAATATTTTTGAAGATGCTGATCATGATACGCTGACCTATACAGTGAGTATGGACGGAGATGAAGCTGTCAATGCCGAGGAAAACTACAGCTGTATACGTACAGAAGCCGGTATTGTGGCATTGGCATTTAAAGCCAGTGATGGTTACGAGACTTCAGAAGTATATTCGGTAAACCTGACAGTAGAGGAAAGTGGATATGAGAACACAGCACCTAAGATTAAAGACGGGGTGAATAGTTTCAACGTGGCACAGGTAGTCGTAGGGGAGCTTTATACGGTTGATCTTGGAAATATTTTTGAAGATGCTGATCATGATACGCTGACCTATACAGTGAGTATGGACGGAGATGAAGCTGTCAATGCTGAGGCAAACTACAGCTGTATACGTACAGAAGCCGGTATTGTGACACTGGCATTTAAAGCCAGTGATGGTCATGAGACTTCTGATAGTTATTCGGTTAAACTAACAGTAAAGGACAAGGGAGATGAGAATTCAGCTCCTAAAATTAAAGACGGTATTAATAATTATATTACTGTACAGGTGAGTGTAGGAACGCCTTTTACGGTTGTTTTTGGAGATATTTTTGAAGATGACGATGATGACCCGCTTATTTACACAATTAATAATAATGGAACGACTATAACAGCTGATGAGCAATACAGCTGTACATTTACAGAAGCAGGAATGGCAATGCTGTCTTTTACAGCAAGCGATGGAGATAAGTTTTCTGACGCATATGTAGTAATGGTGTTAATACACGAGCTGGATGGTGTATATACAGAGAGCATTGATATTATGACAGAAATAGAGGGTGTACTTGTTCCGGTAGATGTTGTGAGGATGGGGAATAGCTATACTGTTGTAAACCAATTTCACAATAAAGGTGAAAAAGTTTATAATATTAAATATTATTTTTCATGTATTATAGATGGCCATGGCTATTCTATAGACTCTCAGATTGATAATGCTCTCGAAGCAAATTCCTATGCAGAAAAAAAATATGAATGGTCGCCGCCGAAAATGGGTAACTGTGAGCTTTTTGCATCTGCAGTGGATTACTCTAATTTCAAGTCAATAAAATTTGAAGTTTTAGCTTCATTAGAGGATATAAATCAAATCATTTTAAGTATTGATGAGCTGTCTGATACAGTTACGCTGGATGATAAAGAAGGGATTATGGCGATTCGTCAAGCGTATAATGAGCTGCCTGAAGCAGATCAACAACTGATTGATAATATCAATAAGTTGATAACAGCTGAAGAAAAAGTCAGTCAGTTGGAAATTGATTATGTGGATGGACTAATTAGTGCCCTGCCTGAATTAGAAGCTTTGACCTATGCTGATAAAGCTGCTGTGGAGGCTGCACGAAAGGCGTATGATGCCCTAAGCGGTGAACAACAGGGAGAAGTTAGTAATTATAGCAAATTGACAGCAGTCGAAGCAAAGCTGGAAGAGATAAAAGCTGCTGGAGTAGATGGGCTCATCAATGATCTTCCATCCCCTGAGGATGCCCGGATATCAGATAAAGTTGAGGCACTGGCTGCTTATGCTGCCTATAATGAACTGTCCGATTCACAAAAAAATGATGTCACAGGACTACAAAAACTGCTGAGTGTATTGTCTAAGATTGCACAGCTGGAAAGCTCAGCTCTTAAAGCTGAAACTGTCAATTCTGCCATAGAGGCACTTCCGGCTGCAGCGGATCTGACCCTTGATGATCAGGATGCTGTTTTGGAAGCTGAAAAATTGTATATAAGTCTTAGCGACAATGAAAAAGAGCTTGTTTCATCAGAGAATGCTGACAAGCTGATGAATGCTCTGGCAAAAATAGAAGCGCTTAATGCTGCTTTACCGGAGCAGAAGTACATAAACCTTACGATTGAGAAACTTACTATCGGACAGGGTTTTGTGTCAGAGCCTGTACAAGTGGAAATTGAAGACGGCGAAAATTTGGCGTCCGTGATTACAAGTTTTTTAGGTGTGGGAAATTATACGAACACCGGTACCGTGGAAAGCAGCTTTTATCTTTCAAGCATCAAAGACGGAGGAGATACTGAGACCAATATTCCCCAGTACATATTAGATGCCATCAATCGTGTAGGAGGCCAAACAACCGGTAGAAGCAGTGAGGACTATCTGGCAGAATTTGATTATTATGATATGTCCGGATGGATGTACTCTATCAACAATGGATTTACGAACTATGGTATGACAGATTGTATACCTGAGAACGAAGATGTAATAAGGCTGCAGTTTACTGTATTTGGGTATGGTGCAGACCTGGGAAAAGGCGACGAGGCGCTTATATCTGTAGCTGATAAAGATGCTCTTATAACGAAGCTGGCTGAGATTAATGCAAGTGATGACAAAGCATTTATGCTTACAGATACAGAGTATAAAGGCTATTATGAAGAAGCCTTGTTGGTGTTGCAGGATATGCAGACTACTCAGTCTCAGGTGGATGCTGCTTTGGTCAACTTGAATACGACACCTTCTTATAATACGGATCTTGGTACTGTTACCGTTACGGTTCAGGATATAGTGGATCGAAAATGGACAACCTGGAACAGCTGGGGCGGAGCCACTACTGTAGAAGAACTAACGGGTTTGGACGAATATCAGGAGCCCTTTGGTATACTGTTTGAAGACGTTGAAGTGACCATTACTCCCGGCATGACAGTACGGGATGCCATAGCGCAGGCTCTTGAATCACAGGGTTATTTCGTTTACGGCACACCCACCAACATAACTGAAATAGGACCTGTCACTTCAGAGGATGATACACGTACTGTTTCCAGCCTTTCAAAGCTGGACTGCGAGGAACGAAGTAAATGGGTGATGAGTCAAAATAACTGGTGCATCTATGATACAACACAGGATTATGATGTGGAAGACGGCGATGTGCTGATATTGGAATACTCGGTAGACGGAGGCATTGATATTCACTGCCATCCAGGATCAGGAGATGATTTGACGGTATACTTCGGTATTGATGGGGAAATCTATGATGTCACCGGTAATACGGGTTATTATCCCGTACCTTCCGGTACAAAAGAAGTTATGGTCACAGCTGAAAGGCACTTGAAATATGCAGGGAGAGATATTGACCGATATCTGGTAATAGAGCTTGAGGCGGGTGGAATCAGCGTGAAAAACAAACCGGCTGTTTTCCAAATTACGGATGGGCAGGTCATCACAGCTGCCATTGACAACCGATTTGAAAGTCCCAATACAAGCAATGGACGAATCTATAGCTATACCATTGATATCAAGCGTACTCCTGTTGAGATGGATGAGCTGATATCTCAAATACCGGCAATAGACGATATCATCTATGCAGATAAGGATCAGGTTGACAAAGCGAGAAGATTCTATGAATACCTTTCAGAGGAAGAAAAGCAGCAGGTTCAAAACCTGAGTGTTCTGGAATCAGCTGAGGTACGGATTCAGGAGATTTATGACATAAACAAGTTGGCAGCAGATGTGGTCACAGAGCTTATCGAAGAGTTGCCCAATCCATCTCAAGTGGAAATAACCTTAGAGGATGAAGAGCAGATTAGAGCCGCACAAGCGGCATATGATGCGCTGACTGATGACCAAAAGGTGTTGTGCGGTTGGTACAGCGACAAACTGGCCAACGTTGTTGCAGCACTTGAAGAGCTCCTGGATGTGCCCATAGAGAACATACCTAGAGACTACACCAAAGATTTTTTGCTAAGTACCATGGCTATAAACCTCACCGTTGGTGAGGAGGAAGAAATGGTGATGTTTGATACGCCTAGAGTGGGTGATGATGATGAAGCTTTTAATAGAGATGACTTAATACTGGATATATCCGGTGAAGATGGTGTCATCGAAATAGAAAAAAGGGCGGAGACAAAAGATGATGGCGAAGAACTGACCTGTTATTATGTAAAAGGACTTAGTGAAGGTCTTGCTTACTTTACCGTTACCTATGACGGTTATACCGGTCAGGTGCCTAAAATTCCTGTGTATGTAAGCAGTAGTGATGCAGGACCTGATTTAACCACTGATATTGGCGATCAACTAACAAAATATGATACTATGTATTTCAATTTTGAACAGGGAAGCTATACTTTTAATTTTAAGGCAGAAACTGAAGAAGGTGCAGCCCTTTCAGCGCTTGTAAATGACACTTCTTACTATCCGGATAAAAACGGAAAGTTTACAATTCCCTTAGGGGATAAATATAATGCCATCATCGTTACCGCAGAAAAAGATGGACAGACTACATCTATTGCTTACGGTGTGAGAGCTAAGGCTGTGTCTTATAAAATAACTAATGAAACAAGGGGTGGAGATACATACTATCAGGGCGATACTATAAGTATTGAGTTTGTAGGGCTTATGGTGCCTGTGCCGAAGGTTTCACGTATATATAACCCTGCATCCGTTCGATTTTGCTATACCACGGACATGCCGCGCAGCAATATTATTAGATCAAGTTCTTCACAATATAAAGCAGGATTTTTCACGTTTGAGTTGACAGGATATGGTGAAATAGAATTAACAGATGGCTGCATTGATTTAAGCTGGTTTGGTAGCGAGCTTTATGCAGAGACACCAACAGGTGCAGCACCGCCTAATGTCGGTGCTGATCAGATTGGTAAGACCTTTTCGGAGCTTCCTGAGATAGAACTGAATGTTATTGAAAATCCTGGGTACAAGCCGGAGAATGTTTTGTCTGTGATTGCAGAAGGCGGAAGTTCAGTGAATCCCGGTGATACTGTAACCATTACCATACCCCATATAGATATAGAAATGTTGAGAGAAAAACATACGACAACCAGTGGAGATATTGTTGATTTGTTGGATTCGCATACTACTTTTGCAACTGATTTTCCGGGGTTGGATACAATAAAATCCCTTCATGCTGAAACAACAAATGATCTTGAGAATTTAAAAACCATAACCTTTATAGTGCCTAAAGATACAGAACCGGGAGAATACCATATAAAAGGCGGATATGTTTGGGTAAAATATGGACCTGAGTGGTGGACCCGTGAAAAAGAATATTATGTAACAAAAGTGGAAGATTTGATTCTTACTGTAGAAGGGGCATCAAATCCTAACCCGAGCACGCCCTATTCAGCAACTCAGAGCTATATACTTGATAATGTGCAGAACCCTACTGTAGGCTCAGTGGGAGGGGAATGGGCTGTAATAGGACTTGCACGCGCAGAATCGGACGTACCGGAGGCATATTACAGCAATTATTATAATCAGGTTGAAACGTATGTGAAGACGACAATGGAGGAGAAAGGAACACTTCATTCTACAAAATCTACCGATTATTCCCGTCTTATCATTGCATTGACAGCCATTGGCAGGGATGTAACAGATGTAGGCGGTTATAATTTACTTGAAGGTCTTTCCTCTCTGGATTATGTAAAAAAACAAGGCATCAATGGTCCTGTATGGGCTCTAATCGCTTTTGACAGCCATGACTATGAAATACCTGCTGTAGACAGCGGTACACAGGTTACAAGAGAAAATCTGATTGAATATATTTTGTCTGAGGAAAACAGCGAAGGCGGCTGGTCTCTTTCCGGTCCATCCCAGCCTGATGTAACCGGTATGACCTTGCAGGCATTGGCCCCTTATTACAATACAAATTCATCGGTAAAGAATGCAGTAGACAATGCACTGACTTGGCTTTCTGAAAACCAGAATGAGACCGGCGGTTATGCCAGCTGGGGTATAACAAACTGTGAAAGCATAGCGCAGGTAATGGTTGCTCTTACCTCCCTTGGAATTAATCCTGCCCAAGATTCTCGTTTTATAAAAAACGGACTTACAACAATAGATGCCTTATTGGAGCACTATGAAGATGGCGGAGGCTTTAAGCATATATCCAATGGAACAGTTAATCAGATGGCAACTGAGCAGGCATTTTATGCGCTTGTGTCATATTATCGTTTGACTAATAATAAAACCAATCTTTATGATATGACAGATGTTACTATTACAAATGGAGGTGGCAATGAAAACACAATAACAGTCACCTTTGATGCCAACGGAGGCATAGTTGAAGGACATTCAGATATTAGCAAAAATTACGACAAAACTAAGGATTTGGGAACAGCATTCCCAACACCTGAAAAAGAAGGTTTTACTTTCCAAGGCTGGTTTAACGGACAGAAGAGGTACAACAGTGTAACAAGCGATTTACCGGCTGTATTGTCTCTAACTGCATCATGGAAAAGCAGCGAAGCTTCTGAGCCAACAGGAGAAACAATTTCAGTCCGTTTTCGCCTTATTGGCGCAACCCTGTCAACGGGAGACATAGACCTTGGCGACGATGATTATAAAGGGTCTGAGTATGTTACATGGATAAAGACCAAAAAATATAAGTTGAATAAAGACGCTACGGTTTATGACTTGTTTGTCAAAGCTCTGGATAATGCAGGACTTTCCTATGATGGAGCCGAAAAAAATTATGTGGAATCCATTGATGCTCCGGATGTTTGCGGGGGTTATGAACTGGCCGAATATACCAATGGCACGTATTCTGGGTGGATGTATACTGTAAATGGAAGTCATCCTAACCGAGGTCTGAAAGACTGGACACTGGAAGACAATGATTCAGTGGTTTGGCACTATGTCAATGACTTTCGCTATGAAGTTGCTGACTGGATTGATAATGACTCTGCATATCCTTCTCTTGGTGATGGAACTTACTACAGCTTGTGGTTGAAGGCGACTGATGTGAATCCAAAATACAACAGCGATACGGGGACAAACGATAAAGATTCGACAGATACTCAAGATAAGAACTCAGCCAAGATAACGCCTAAGACTAAAGTGACAAACGGCAGCGCAAAAGCTATCGTAACAAGTGATCAAGTGGAGAAAATACTTGAATCGGTTAAGGAAAAAGGAACAAATAATATTAAAATCAAGGCTGAAACGGATGAGGATATAAGTGGCATTACCGCATCTATACCCAAAAATTCTGTTTTAAACATGAAGTCGGCAGGATTAACGCTTTCGGTGGAAACGCCGAAGGGCAATCTTACCTTTGATAATAAAGCTCTAGATACCATTTCAAGTGTGGATTCGGAAGGAACTGTAAACATTGAGATCAATACGGTGGATGTTTCCGCCATGCCTGAGAAAACTCGGAAAGAGCTCGATGGTGCTATTATATTTGAGCTTAACGTTACTGTGGGGGATGCAGATGTTTCAAATTTTGGCGGTACAGTTACCGGATCACTTCCTTATACACTGAAAGATGGTGAAAGCCCTTACGATATAGTGATCGTGCATGTAGCTGATGATGGAACCATTACAAAATTGGATACGATTTATGATAAGGATACTGGCATGGCTGTTTTTACTACGGAACATTTTTCATACTATGCTGTTTTAGCAGATGATATATCAGGGTATGCCGATATTTCGAAGGATGCGTGGTATTATGAAGCCGTAAAGTATGTGGTTTACAAAGGTTTGATGAATGGCACCGGCACTACAACCTTTGGTCCTAATCATTCTATGACACGTGCAATGCTTGTAACCACTTTGTACAGACTTGAAGGTGAGCCTTTTGTAGCTGCAGAAAACAGCTTTAACGATGTGGCAGCCGGTCAGTGGTACACTGATGCTATTATTTGGGCAAGTACCAATGGCATCATATCCGGTTATGGCAACGGATTGTTTGGAACAAATGACAACATCACCCGTCAGCAGATAGCAACGATACTTTACAACTATGCAGATTATAAGGACTATGATATAGAGTCAGCTTCTGATTTAACCGTTTATACTGACTCGGGGGAAATTTCTGATTGGGCTGTAGACACAATGAAGTGGGCAAATGCGGAGGCACTCATTACAGGACGTACTGAAGATACTTTAGTGCCAAAAGGTACAGCTACTCGCTCTGAGGTGGCAACCATGATTATGCGCTTTATTGAAAACATAATAAAATGAACGAGTTTGTAGTTATTTTTACAAATAGAATAACGGTTGCTTCCAAACTGCTTTATTATTTTGAGCTGATATCCTGTAAATCTTATGATTATTCACATAAAAGCAGTTAATATTAAGACCTTTCTCAGTTGGACTCTACTGACACAATCATTACTTAATGATAGATGAAAGAGATAAGTAGAGTCCAACTGATTTATTTTAGAAAATATCCATTGTTTAAGTGCAAAAAACAGATAAGAACATAGTCTGTTGGGGCATAAATAATACAAAATGAAATTTGCTTACCATATTTTAAAATGGTAAAATATACAGGTAATAATGTTGGAGGTTTGCGATGGACAATATGTATAAAAAAGTATGTGAATCTGTAAAACTTATAGAGAGCAAAGTTAAATCAAAACCCAATATTGCCATTATTTTGGGCTCAGGATTAGGAGACTTAACGAAGGATATAACTGAAAAACAATACATTGAATATAAAGATATTCCCAATTTTCCTCAAGTGACTGTCAAAGGACATGAAGGCCGGTTGGTATATGGAAAGATCAACGATATTCCTATACTGGCAATGCAGGGAAGATTTCATTACTATGAAGGGTATACTATGAAAGAAGTGGTATACCCAGTTTATGTAATGAAACAATTAGGGATTAAACAATTAATTTTAACCAATGCTTGTGGTGGTATCAATACGGACTTTGAACCAGGTACCTTAATGCTCATTAATGATTTTATTAACTTATTTGGAGATAATCCATTAATCGGTGAAAATGACCAACGTTTTGGAACAAGGTTCCCAGATATGTCTGAGCCATATTCCCTGGATTTAATGGATAAAGCTAAAAAGGTTGGAAAAGAAATGAACTTGCCTTGTGAAGAAGGAGTATACGCAGGCTTTATGGGACCTTACTACGAAACAGCTGCTGAAATAAGAATGATTGGTAAAATGGGCGCAGATGTAGTCGGTATGTCTACTGTGCCGGAAACCATTGCAGCAAATTATCTGGGGATTCAAGTGTTAGGCATATCTTGTGTGACCAATATGGCTACAGGCATACAAAAATGCAAGCATTCTCATGAGCGAGTAGTAGCAGTAGCCAATCAAGCATCAGAAAATCTCTGCCAATGGGTTAAGAAAATCGTTAAAGAAATTTAGCGAGGAGATGGCAAAATACACCTTGGTTGAAATAATCGAGGTGTTTTAATATGGAATAAAAAAGCAGGAGAGAAAACTATTGCATTTACAAGCGGTTTAGTATGAAGTGTTGATTATTTCAACACTGATTGTTATAATATTAACAAGGTTGTGATACATATATTGGAAATATTGCGCTCCTTAGAATACATAACGTTTTAAAAGAGGTATTACAATGGTTTATAAAGGCACACGCTTTGGAGATATCATTAAAAATTCTCATATGAGATGTAAAGAGAACAATATTAGTGAAGAGAAAGTTTTTCCTGACAAAATTTTAGAGGGAGAAGAATTAAATAAAACATTTATAAAGAATCAGACGCTTATTGAAAAGGCTAGACCAATTATTAAAATACTATATGAGCTTCTAAAAGATTCCGGTTTTATAATTGATTTGACAGACTCCCATGGATATATACTTTCATTGGTTGGAGACAGCAGTATTGTAGAGCAAGCAGCAGATATGGGAATGGTGGTTGGAACAGATATGAGTGAAGAAAGCGTGGGAACCAATGCTATTGGAACAGCGCTATACGAAAACACGCCTATTCAGATGGCAGAAAAAGAACACTACATCAAAGCCTATCATGTGTGGACTTGCTCAGCATCCCCTATCCATGATACAAAAGGGAACATTATCGGTTGCCTTAATTTAACAGGCCGGTATAATCTAGTGCATTCACATACACTGGGATTAGCTGTTGCTGCAGCAAATGCAATAGAGAATAGTTTTAAATCTGAAGAATATCAAAAGAAAGTATCCAAAGCATATCAACAGTTGTATACGATTATTAGTTCTATTGAAGAGGCATTGTTGCTGGTAAATAAAGATGGAAAAGTAGAGTTTATAAATAAAAAAGCCTCTGAAGCACTTGGTATTGGAAATGATGATATTGAAATAAAGATTGAAGAAGTTTTTGATAATTGGAAAGATATCTATAATTCTATCGTAAATAATGATGAGTACAAAAATATGGAATTTTCTTTTATAAAAAATAAAAAGAAAAGGACATTTAATCTGAATGCTTTTCCTGTTAAGGACGATAAAAAATTAACGGGTATTATTATTATTCTAAAAGACATTAAAAATGTTTATGGCTTAGTAAATAAATATTCAGATCATAATGCTTATTATACCTTTGATGATATAGAATATTGCAGCGTAAAAATAAATGAAATCATTAGCTATGCTAAAACGGTTGCCGACACGCCTTTCACAATTTTAATTCAAGGTGAAAGCGGTACCGGGAAGGAAGTTTTCGCCCAAGCTATTCATAACTACAGCCAGCGCGTAGAACATCCATTTATCTCGGTCAACTGTGGCAGTATTCCAAGGAATCTAATAGAAAGTGAATTGTTTGGGTATGAAGATGGGACGTTTACAGGTGCTAAAAAAGGCGGAATGCCGGGAAAGTTCGAGATTGCTAATTATGGCACCATATTTTTAGATGAAATTGGAGAGATGCCTTTAGATATGCAAGTCCATTTGCTTAGAGTATTGCAAGAGCGATGTGTAACTAGGATAGGTGGGACAAGATGTATTGCTACAGATGTTAGGGTAATAGCGGCAACCAATAAAAACTTAACGGATGCTATTAAAAAGGGCACTTTTAGAGAAGATCTTTATTACAGACTTTGTGTTTTTCCAATTTCTATTCCGCCATTAAAAGAACGTAAAGAAGATATCCAGATAATAGCAAAAAATTTAATCTCTAAAAAAGCCAAGCGATTGAATATAGAACCTCCTAAAATGAGGGATGAACAGATTCAAAAACTTATGGATTATTCTTGGCCTGGAAATATTCGCGAGCTGGAAAATAAAATTGAAAATTATATGATTAACGGCAAGATATTATTGGATCCGGAAAATGACTCAGTTGATTTATCTAAAAATAAAAGTGATGAGTATTTCAGGTACGAAATGCAAACCCTTGAAGAATGGGAAAAAATTGCGTTTAATGCTTGCTTAAAAAAATGCAATGGAAACATTTCTAAAACGGCCAAAATTCTAAATGTAGACAGAAGTACAATATATAAAAAAATGCTAAAATATGACATTCAGATGGATAAACCGGATTCATGAGGTGTTGAAAAATACAACAATGGGTTGTGGGCAGTGTAGAAAAAATCCACATAAAGAAAGAGACATCATGTAAAAGTTCTAGAATTTTAGTGATTTTACCACTTGGCACAAGATTTGCTCCATACATTGTTAATTGGTTAACAAAATCGAATGCAAATGGAGGTAAATCATATGAAAGGTTTTGCAATGTTAGGTATAGGTAAGGTTGGTTGGATAGAAAAAGAAGAGCCAACTTATGGTCCATTAGATGCCATAGTACGTCCAATCGCTCTAGCACCATGTACTTCAGATATCCATACGGTTTGGGCAGGTGCTATAGGGGAAAGACATGATATGATCTTAGGGCATGAAGCAGTAGGTGAGGTTGTAGAAGTAGGATCTTTGGTTAAAGATTTTAAACCAGGGAATAAAGTAATTGTACCGGCTATTACGCCTGACTGGGGTGCAATTGAAAGCCAAGCCGGTTTCTCACAACACTCTGGCGGTATGCTTGCCGGGTGGAAGTTTTCAAACTTCAAAGATGGTGTTTTCGCAGAATTTTTCCATGTAAATGAAGCCGATGCAAACTTGGCTCTTTTACCTAAGACTGTTGATCCCGTTTCCGCAGTTATGCTGTCCGATATGGTTGTTACCGGATTTCATGGAGCTGAATTGGCAGATATTAAGTTTGGTGATTCAGTTTGTGTTATTGGGATTGGTCCTGTAGGTCTTATGTCAGTTGCGGGAGCAAATCTTATGGGTGCATCTCACCTTTATGCTGTTGGTTCAAGGCCAAACTGTATTGAAATCGCAAAGACTTATGGGGCTACAAATATCATAAATTACAAACAAGGTGATATTGTAGAGCAAATTAATGAAGTTACAAATGGAAAAGGTGTAGATAAAGTCATTATTGCCGGAGGCGATGTGAATACCTTTGATCAAGCTATCAGGATGTTAAAGCCGGGCGGAGCTATTGGAAACGTAAATTATCTGGGAGAAGGCGATTATGTAAACATTCCTAGAGTGGAATGGGGAGTTGGTATGGGACACAAACGTATCAATGCCGGTCTTACTCCCGGTGGAAGACTTAAAATGGAAAAGATGGCGACTCTATTAGAAACCAAGAAACTTGATACCAGCAAATTGGTTACGCATCGTTTTGAAGGACTAGATGGGGTTGAAGAAGCGCTTATGCTTATGAAAGACAAACCCGCGGATTTAATCAAACCGGTTGTCGTAATTGAATATTAAGATTAATAGAGATTTTACTAATGGCAAAAACAATTAAAAAATAATACATCTTTACTATATGATACCAGCGAGAACTACATTGTATGGTGGTAAGAACACCCCCAACAGATAAAACAATATTTAAGAGATAATTCTTCACCATCGGAATATCAAGACTTTGTTAATGATAAAGATAATAAAGCGAAAATTGGTATAGACTGTTCTGGATTTGTAACGTACGTGTTGAACGAAGGTAACACCCCCTCCACTTGAAAGTAGGGGGTGTTATTTTTATTGCATTTCCATACTAAAAGGTTCTACATCTCTTATATTAATTATTGCTGGTGTTGCACCAGGTAATCTAATGTGATATTCTGTTTCTGTTTTTTCTGTTATTCTTCCCCAAGTTGAATGATTTTCAACGGTTTGGACTTCACCCCTGCCTATTTTGATAGTGCTACCTTTTTTTAAGTTGACGTCTAATCCTATGCTAGAGTCAAATGAATCGTAATATCCTAAATTAGATTTTTTAA
>JANQMT010000170.1:0-23243 GCA_028279945.1 Clostridia bacterium | reverse complement strand
TTAATGCCATAAAAGTATATGTCAAAGACGTATATGACTTCATAGCCAGTACCAATGAAGAGGCGTATTCCTACAGCATCAATAAAAGCATTCAATATATAAAGGAAAATTATAAAAGAAACATTTCCTTAGAAGAGGTTGCTGAATATTCACAGATCAGCAAGAGCTATTTAAGTTTACTTTTCAAGCAGGAGACAGGTATTAATTTTTCTAATTTTCTAACCAATTACAGAGTTGAAAAATGTAAAAAATATATGCAGGAATCTCATTATAAGATATATGAAATCGCAGAAAAAGTAGGTTTTGACAATCCCTATTACTTCAGTAAGGTGTTTAAAGAAAAAGTAGGGATCTCTTGTAAAGAATATCAAAAGAAATACTCTAAAGTCAGATAGGATCTATTCTACTGTCAGCTTGCCTTGCTCTCCGGGTTACGGGTCATATGGTTTTGAAGCTTAATGTCAAGAGGCAGCTTGAAGGCAGCTGTAGTTCCTACGTTTTTAACGCTTTTTAAGAATAGACCGCAGGCTTCTCCACAATAAAACTTTATTCGATCGTCTACATTCTTGATACCTATTTCTAGGTATTGTTTTTTACTTGGTTTTCTCTTAATAACATTTTCTAACTCTTCTTCGGTCATACCCACACCGTTGTCGGAAATAGTGATGTACAAAAAATCTTCTTCCACGCAGGCGGATATTTTGATGACGCCTGTATGGTCTATATCCTCAAATCCATGGAAAATTGCATTCTCAACGATGGGCTGCATAATGAATTTTATCGTTTTGTATTCTAAAATATCATCAGGGATATCATATTCGATATCGAATATATCACCATATCTAAATTTTTGTATGGATATGTAGTTTTTTACACTCTCTATTTCTTCGCTGAGAGAGACCAAAGTATCTTTTCTGGAGAAGTTGTATTTTAATAAATTGATGATAGAGGCAACCATAGAGCCTATTAAAGGTGCATTTTGTAAAGTTGCCATCCACCTTATTGAGTCTAAAGTATTGTATAAAAAATGGGGATTGATTTGAGCTTGCAGTATCTTAAATTCCATCTCAGCTTTTTGTTTTTCATTTTCTATGGTTTTGTCAATTAAGAGATTTAACCTCCTAACCATTTTATTGAAGGCAGTTGTTAATTGTCCCAGTTCGTCATTGCTTTTAACTTCGATATTGACATATAAATTTCCCTTCTCAACCTTTTTCATATTGCTGGAAAGAATCATGATGGGCTTCGTTATAGAATACGAAAAAGCATAAGCAAATAAGGCTGTAATAATAGAAAATACAACCATCATTTTTACCATTTGGATAAAGAGATTTTGGGTAGCTGCAAGTATATTGTTGAGAGGGTGGATACTAACGATTTTCCAGCCGCTGTATTTAACCGTGTCGGATACAATGATGCTTTCCGCACCAAAAACCTTACCCGTAATCCTCAATCTGTTTTGTGACAATATTTCAGGGTTCTTATATATGACTTCGTCTAAATAAGAATTGAATGGAAAAGTAAATAAAGTTTCCCCTTGTGTGTCTACAACTAACATTTTATTGGAATGGGTGACAGATGTGGTCATAATAAGCTCTCGTACATTATCATAGTTGATGGCAATGATTAACAGGCCGTGATTTACATTATGCCTATAATCATATATGTGCTTGGTATAGGTTAAAGTACGTTCATTAGATGAAGTATGGTACTTGTAAGTATAAGAATCTTTAAAAATTTCATCGGGGTTACTTGGGTCCATAAAATCTTTAAAAGATAGAATTAACGCGTCATCATTGATTCCCAGATCACTGGTATAAACAATCCCATTTTGTCCTATTATATAAATCCCTTTCAAATACTCATGGAGGCTTACGGTATTTTCCAGCATTTTATTGATACCCGTTTTATTTAAACCATTCACCGAAGACAATTCTTCGATAATATCTTCATTATTGGAAAGAAGAGCAGCTGTATTGTTGACATAGTTTAAAAAGAACTCTATGTTATATTGGGTTTTATTGGCCAATTCTATAGAGTAGTCGATCTGGTTTTCCTCTAATGTCGTAAAAAACAAGGAAGAAAGAATATAACCGACTAATGCTAAGAAGATTAAAATAGAACAAGCATAAAACATAAATATTTTATTTCTAATGCTGAAAAATCTAAAAAATCTCATGGATTACCTCTACCTTACCCTTCATACATCATATAGAAAAATTATACACTTTATGGCTAAATATAAATGATATTTAAAAGAAATATTAAAAAAGTACGCATTAATACAACAGTTGCAATATCAATATTATAGCATATATGATGAAAGCAATGCATCTGATTAAATATTAAAAATATTTCAAAAATCATAAAAATATTTTTATCATAAAAAAACGATAAATATTTCACAAAAACAAAGTATTAATTTTAGTAATATATTTCATTCAATTAAAAAAAATCAGAGTGTATAATAGCCTTAGACAAGCGAGAATAATATTTCGATGAGAAAGTAATTCTCAATTCTTATGAATTTCTAAGGAGGGGAACATGAAGAAATCCAAAAGTTTTAAAATTTTTGTATCTGTTTTAATCGTACTGGTTTTATCTTTTAATATGATGGGATGTTCAAAGCCGGCAGATGAAGCTGATTCAAGTGGCGATGCTGCACCTGCCGTAGAGGGCTTTAGCTGGGATATGGCAAGTGGTTCAACCATCAAGGTTATGTTTAATCAACACCCTTATGCTGAAGCAATCATTAAAAAGATTCCTGAATTTACAGAAGAAACAGGAATTGAAGTTGAGTATTCGCTTACCCCGGAAGAAAATTATTTTGACAAGTTGACAATAGCCCTTAACTCCCGATCAGGAGACCCTGACCTATTTATGACAGGTGCTTATCAAATTTGGGAATATGCGCCTGCCGGATATACGGCTAATTTGGATCAATTCTTAGACGATCCTAATATGGTAGATTCAGGCTACAATGTAGGTGATTTTTATGAAGGTATCATCGGTGGACTTAGATGGAATTTAAAAGCAGGACATAAAATCGGTTCCGGTCCTCTATGGGCACTACCTTTAGGATTTGAATCCAATGTACTGGCTTACAACAAGAGAGTATTTGATGAAAAAGGTTTAAAACCGCCTACAACAATGGAAGAGCTTTTCGATGTATGTGAACAACTTAAGGAATTTGAAGGACCGGGAACTTATCCGCTGGCGATTCGCGGCGCAAGAAACTGGGGAACCATCCATCCCGGTTATATGACAACATATTCTAACTATGGTGCAGTCGATTTTACCATCGAAGATGGAAAATTAATATCTCAAGTTAATTCACCGGAAGCTGTGTCTATGACTGAAATGTGGGTTGACCTCATTGAAGTTGGCGGAGCACCATCATGGTCAAGCTATACTTGGTATCAAGCGGGTGCGGACTTTGGAGCAGGTAAAGCGGCTATGTTGTTTGATGCTACCTGTAACGGATATTTCCAAAACCCAGAGGGTGCTTCAGAAGAAGCTGGAAATCTAGCATGGGTTGCGCCTCCACTTCCGGAAGGAAAGTCAGAAATCAATTCTAACTTATGGACCTGGTCAATGGCAATCAATGAAGCATCTAAGAACAAGACTGCAGCATGGTTGTTCTTACAATACTTCACGAGTGCAGATTATCAAAAATGGTCTATTACCGAAGGTAACTGTGTAGATCCTCCAAGAAAATCTGTATTTGAAAGTCAAGAAGTTCAAGATGTACTTGCAAGAAATACCGGTTACATAGAAGCATTTAATGCAACCGTACCCGGAACGACCATACAATTTACACCACAACCTCATTTCTTCCAAACAACCACTGAATGGGCTGCGACACTTCAAGATATAGTAGCCGGAAAATATGATTCGGTTCAAGATGGGATGGATCAATTAAAGGACAAGATGGATCAAATTGTAGAAGATGTAGAAGCTGAATAATACACATGAAAATCAGATTAGATGGAGGGTTTTCCTCCTCTAATCTGTTAAAATTGATAGGCATGTGTTTTTTTAATCATTAAAAGTAAAAAAATATAAAATATGAATAAAAATGTAATTTTATAATTCAACTTTTTAAGGGTTTTGCTCTTGCATCCAATAGAAATGTGCAAGGAGGATCATTTCCTCCTGAGACTATCGAAGAGGAGGATTAAAATTGGCAACATCAGCAAATATGATAAAAACACCAACCGATAATGAAGAGATAATAAAACAAGAAGATAATAAGATTCCTTTTTTAGTTAAGGCAAGGCCGTATCTTATTATACTTCCCGCACTTCTATTAACCATAGGTATTCTATACCCTTTTGCCACCGCAATCTATTATTCGCTGACAGACTTTTCT
This sequence comes from Clostridia bacterium, assembly GCA_028279945.1. Classification (GTDB taxonomy): domain Bacteria; phylum Bacillota; class Clostridia; order Peptostreptococcales; family JAAYPU01; genus JAKSCF01. The sequence goes on along the minus strand of JANQMT010000170.1, from coordinate 18,871 downwards.
TTCAGATCCCTGGACTATAAGTTTATCGGCGGTAAAAACTGGTTAAATATGCTTCAGTCAAAAGACTTTTGGCATGCATGCTGGGTAACCGCTCAATACGCTATAGCGACTACAGGTACTGAAATGGTGGCAGGTCTGGGCATAGCGCTTTTATTAGTAAAAGAGAGTCGATTTACAAAAATTCTGAGAATCACTTTAATATTTCCGCTTATGATAGCACCGGTTATAGCAACACTTATTTGGCAGCTGATGATCAATAATTCCGTTGGTATAGTAGAAAAATTCTTAAATATATTTGGTATTTATAACTTTCCATGGGCATCATCCGCTTCAACCGCTTTGCTTACGGCAGCTATGATTGACTTTTGGGTCTATACACCTTTTGTTATGCTGCTTATGCTGGCAGGTCTTCAATCATTACCAAAATCACCTTATGAATCTGCAAAAATCGATGGTGGTTCACCATGGTTTACATTTAAGACATTAACATTACCGCTTCTTAAACCCTTTATTCTGATTGCACTCATATTCAGATTGATGGCATCTATGCAGGAATACGGTATTATATTCGCCTTGACTAAAGGCGGTCCGGGAGATACGCTCATGAATTTGTCACTCACCGGATATAATATGGGATTTGCATTTTCAAACTTAGGGAAAGCATTACCGTATCTGTTGGTGTTATGGGCTTTAATATACATAATTAGTAAGAAACTGATTGGTGCATGGCTTAAAGGACAGCGCAATGCACAAGGCAATTAAGGAGGGAATGATGGAAAATAGATTTAAAAATATGCTTAAAAATGTATCAGCTTATACGATACTGGGCATCTACACCGTATTTGCTATTTTTCCGTTAATATGGCTGATCATCATAACATTTAAAAGCGATAGTCAAATGTACAACACTACTTTTGTTTTTACCCCTACACTCGAAAATTATAGGATTGTATTGCTGGAAGGTACAGACTATATACAAGCATTTTTAAACAATATCATTGTAAGCGGCGGCGCAGTGCTTTTATCTTTGGCTGTAGGCGTACCGGCAGCCTATGCTTTTGCAAGATACAATTTTGCTAAAAAAGAAGATTTGGCATTTACCATACTTTCTTTCAGATTTGCGCCTGAGATATTGGTTATATTGCCACTATTTATGATCTATCAAAAAATAGGTCTTTACGACACTTACTTTGGACTCATATGGGTTTATCAATTGATAACACTGCCCCTTTTAATCTGGGTTCTCAGAGGATACTTTGAAGATATATCCGTAGAGGTAGAGCAAGCGGCTAACCTAGATGGATATACTTGGTATCAAGTGTTTTGGAAGATATTGGTACCTCTCATTAAACCGGGTTTGGTGGCATCTTCACTGCTTGCCTTTATATTTGCTTGGAACAGCTTTACTTTTCCACTATTACTCAGTGGATTTGAAATAGAGACCGTCACCGTAGCAGCTCTTAGATACATAGGGTCTGATACCGTTCACTACGGACAGATGGCAGTAGCAGCTGCAGTAGCAGCACTTCCGGAAGTCGTATTAGCGCTTATTATTCAAAAACACCTTGTAAGAGGATTAAGTTTTGGAGCGGTTAAAGGATAAGGAGAGATAAGAAATGGCAAAAATTGAACTTTACAATATTACCAAAAAATTTGGAAAAACTACTGCTCTGGATAATATTAACCTAGAAGTTAACGACAAAGAATTTTTTGTACTATTTGGACCAGCCGGGGCAGGGAAAACCACTATTTTAAAAACCATTGCCGGCGTTGAGTTTCCTGACAAAGGTGAAGTGAGGATAAGTGATGAGAACGTTAATTTGGTAGAGCCGGCAAAGAGAAATGTTTCCATGGTATTTGAAAATTATGCCCTGTATCCGCACTTGACCGTATACGATAATATTGCTTCACCTATGAGAAGTCCTCTTCATAAAAAAGACGAAGTGACCATCAAAAAAGAAGTTTACCGGGTGGCGTCCATGATGAAAATAGATCATCTAATGGATAGACTGCCCAGTCAGGTCAGTAACGGACAAAGACAGCGGACTGCTTTAGGGAGATGCTTGGTCAGAGATCCTAACGTATTTTTGATGGATGAACCCATTGCCCATCTCGATGCCAAACTGAGACATTTCATGAGGGCCGAGCTCAAAGAAATGCAAAGCGAATTCGATACAACCACTATTTATGTGACCCATGATTATATGGAAGCCCTCAGTTTAGGCGATAGGATAGCCATTATCAATAAGGGGAAGATCCTTCAAATCGGTACCGGTGATGAAGTTTATTTAACACCTGCCAACGAATTTGTAGCAAAGCTTATGGGTGAACCCGAAATCAATATATTTGATATTAATCTTGTTGATAACGGTAATGAAATGCAAGGGATGATGTTAGGCCAAGACAGCGGCTATAAGATTGAAGAGGACGTAGCGGAAGTGTTGCGAGAAGGCGGCTATCAAAATATTAGAATCGGTCTTAGAGGCAATGACATCGCATACAGCTTTAATCAAGACCGTGAAGATTTTATGAAAGGCCTGGTATACAGTGTAGAACCTATAGGCAATAAAACCATACTGGTTGTGGATGTAAAGGGTGAGTTGTTGAGGCTCATTGCGCCAAATGATCTGCAAACCAATATCGATGATGAAATATTTGTACGCGTCAAAATGGAAAAAGCCATGTTCTTTAATGCTGATGATACTCAATACATATATCGACATAATCAAAATGAAATATTAGGGGTGAAATGATGGCAAAACTTCTATTAAAGAATCTATATAAAAGATACGAAAATAAGAAAAGAAAAAAAGGTGAAGCATTGAATCCCTTTGCTGTTAACGATTTGAGTTTAGAGTGTGAAGATGGCGAGTTCATCGGTATATTAGGACCTTCAGGATGCGGTAAGACCACGACACTGAGAATGATAGCCGGTCTGGAAGACATAACGGGTGGCGAGATTATAATTGGTGATACCGTTGTTAACGATATACTGCCCAAGAATAGAGGGATAGGTCTTGCCTTTGAAGACTATGCCCTCTATCCTCCTCTCACCGTCTATGAAAATATTGCCTTTAATTTAAGAGCAAAACGTGTAGACAATGCAACCATAAAATCAGAAATCAATAGAATTGCGCCATTACTAAAGGTTGATGATTTACTTCATATGAAACCCAATAAATTGAGTGGCGGGCAAAAACAGAGAGTTAATATCGCAAGAGCAATCGTCAGAAAGCCCAGATTACTGCTATTGGATGAACCCATGTCACATTTAGACGGTAAGATGAGGCAGGTTTTGAGAACTGAAATCAAGCGGCTTCACAATGAGATTATGTGTACGACAATCATCGTAACCCATGACCAGCTGGAAGCCATGTCACTGGCAGATAAACTTGCCATTATGAAAGACGGAAAGCTTCAACAATTTGGAACACCTTTTGAAGTATATGACAATCCGGTTAATGAATTTGTTGCCGGCTTTATTGGAGAGCCGCCAATGAACATCATGACGGTAGAAGTTCAGAAAAGAGAGAATGGCTTCTTCTTTAAATTCCAAGATGCCAATATTCTAATACCTGTACCGGATAGATATGACGCTGTTGTCAATGACGGCATGCGGGTCCGCTTGGGTGTCAGACCTACCGATGTTCTCATCGTTGGAGAAAACAGTAAAGGGTCTCATGTTGGTATATCTGTATTTGAGAACCTAGGCGAGGAAAGAAAGATAAGCTTTAGAGTAGGAGAAGAATTCTTAACGCTTATAACCAACGATGACAAACGATATCGGCAAGGTGACATCGTTAAGCTGGAAGTTAAATCGGAAAAAACACACTTATTTGATGTCAAAACAGGCGAAAAAATTATAGCTCAATAAAGAAATATTAATAAAACTCAACCATGAAGGGGGAAATTGAAATGTCAAATATTCCAGAAAAAATGAAAGCTTTAGTGGCTCATGCACCGGGAGATTTTAGATTTGAAGAAGTGTCCGTTCCAAAAGCAGGCGAAGGCGAAATCGTCATAAAAGTTGAAGCCTGTGGTATATGTGCAGGAGACTTAAAATCATACCATGGTGCGCCAAGTTTTTGGGGAGGAGAAGGCAACCCGCCTTATATTAAAGCGCCAATGATACCTGGCCATGAATTTTTAGGCAGAATTGTTGAAATGGGTGAAAATGTTAAAGGGGATTTTAAGCTTGGGGATAGAGTGATATCCGAACAGATCGTTCCGTGCTGGGAATGTAAGTTCTGTAAAACCGGAAGACATTGGATGTGTCAAAAACATGATGTATACGGTTTCCAGGACAATGTAAACGGTGGAATGGCCGAATACATGAAATTCCCAAAAGAAGCTTTGAACTATCATGTGCCGGAAGAACTGTCCATAGAAGAAGCGGTATTGATAGAGCCTTATGCTTGCTCAAAACACTGCGTGGATAGAGCTGGTATTACCAATGAAGATGTGGTTGTTTTATCCGGTGCAGGTACTTTAGGGCTTGGAATGGTGGGCTATATTGCTATGAAGAATCCTAAAAAATTCATTGTACTGGATATGAAACCCGATCGATTGGCTCTGGCAAAAGAATTCGGTGCGGATATGGTGATGAATCCGGCAGAAGTCAATGTGGTAGAAGCCATTCAAAAAATGACGGATGGATACGGCTGTGACATCTATATAGAAGCTACGGGACATCCTTCAAGTGTCAAGCAAGGTCTTGAAGCCATAAGAAAAATGGGTACATTTGTTGAATTCAGCGTATTCGGTGATCTGACAACCGTAGACTGGAGCATCATAAGTGATAGAAAAGAGCTGGATTTATTTGGAGCACATTTAAGCCCTTATTGCTACGAGCCTGTTGCCCAGTGGATAAAAGAAGGAAAATTACCGACTAAAGGCGTCGTAACTCATAAATTTCCTTTGGAAAAATGGGAAGAAGCTTTTAAAGCAGCTGAAACAGGGGCAGAAGGCACCTTAAAAGTGATATTAGTCCCTTAGTGAGGTGAAGTCATGAAAAAAATTGCGATAGGCTGCGACGAAGCAGCTTTTGACTTAAAGCAAATCATTATAGAATTTTTAAACTGTTCAGGCTATGAAACAGAGGACTATGGCGTATACAACAAAGATGCCTCTTTATATCCTGATACGGCTGTTAAAGTTGCCGGTGCTGTTTCAGAAGGAGAACATGACAGAGGCATACTGCTTTGCGGCACCGGCATAGGTATGGCAATTTCAGCGAACAAAGTACCTGGTATCAGAGCAGCTGTATGTCATGACAGCTATTCGGCAGAAAGAGCCAGAAAAAGCAACGATGCTCAAATAATGGCCATGGGTGCAAGAGTTGTAGGACCTGAACTGGCTAAACAACTGGTGGGCATCTGGATGAAATCAGAATTTCAAGGCGGCGGTTCTACTGCAAAAGTCAATAAAATAACGGAATATGAACAATGTTTTATTTCAGGAGGTGTGTGTACATGCAAAGAATAATCAATGACCCCGATTATGTTGTTGAGGATATGCTGAAAGGTTTTGTAAAAAATCATCAAGATATTGTCGCTGCAACCGAAAATAGCAGAGTCATAAAATATAAAGAAGCACCTGTAAAAGGAAAAGTAGGTATTGTTACCGGTGGTGGATCAGGACATAAACCGGCATTTATTGGGTATCTGGGTAAAAACATGGTAGATGCGGTTGCAGTGGGAGAGATATTTTCTTCTCCTACAGCGAAAGCCTTCTTAGATGCTTTCAAAGAAGCAGATGATGGAAAAGGTGTTGCTTGTCTTTACGGTAATTATGCCGGTGATAATATGAATGTCAAGATGGCAATGCAGATGGCTGAGATGGAAGGGATTGAAGTTAAAACAGTAGTAGCCAACGATGACGTAGCTTCTGCACCCAAAGACGAATCCCATAAGAGAAGAGGCGTTGCCGGAGAGATACTCATGTGGAAAGTAGGCGGAGCAAAGGCAGCGAAAGGAGGCAGCCTTGATGAGGTCATAGCAGCAGCTCAAAAGGCGATCGATCATACGAAAAGTGTAGGGATTGGCATAACACCTTGTACCATACCGTCTGTAGGAAAACCAAATTTTGAAATAAAAGAAGGGACTATGGAGGTTGGCATCGGACACCATGGTGAACCCGGTATAAAAGTTTGTGATTTAGCAACTGCTGATGAAATGGCAGAGATAATGCTGGACATCATTATTCCGGATATGCCCTTTACAGAAGGCGATGACGTGGTGGTGTTGCTGTCAGGATTAGGCGCCACACCGGTAATGGAACAATACATCGTTTACAACAAAGTAGAAGCGATATTATCGGAAAAAGGCATAAAGGTTTACAGATCTTATGTAGGTAATTATTTTACATCTTTAGAGATGATGGGCATTACATTAACCCTGATGAAGCTGGACGATGAGCTTAAAGCATTAATGGATGTAGAAGTCAATACAATGGGTCTAAAACAATTTCAAAGATAGATTCTGGAGGCGGGCTATGTTTTTTTTAGGTATTGATGCCGGGACCACATGTATAAAGGCAGCAATCGTTTCTGAGGATGGAAAATATATTGACACTGCTTCTGAAGAGGTGAATGTTATCATGCCTTCAGAAGATGCCTGTGAAATCGATATGATGAAGCTTTGGGATAGTCTATGCCATATACTCATGACTCTAAAAAAAAATAATCTCAGCATCTGGAGAGACATCAAAGGCATTGGTGTAACCGGACAGGGGGATGGTCTTTGGGCAATCAATAAAGAGGGAAATCCGGTTCGCAATGCTATACTGTGGAATGACACGAGAACGAAGCATTTAAAACTTGAAAATAGAGAAGCAATCGATGAAGTATGCATTCAGAATCATGCCAATCCTCTCTATGCAGGTTCAAACACGCATATACTGAGATGGATAAAAGAAAATGAGCCGGATACATTTAGGAAAATACATAAAATATTTCATTGTAAAGATTGGCTTAATTTTAAGCTGACGGGCGTTGTTTCCAGTGACTATACCGACATGACCACTGCTCTTATGGACATGAAAAATAAAAAGTTTTCTCAAGATATTTTAGAGGCAATGGATCTTTCAGAGTGTATGGATATGTTTGTTTTACCCAGAGCGTCTTCTGAAATAATTGGCAGTATATCAGAAACGGCCGGCCGATTAACTGGGCTGAGTCAAGGCATACCGGTTATAGCAGGAGCTATCGATGTGGCGGCTGTTGCTATTGGATTAGGGGTGATCCATGTAGGGGATACTTGTACAATTGTTGGAACAACTCTAGGTAATCAAACCATAGTAAAAGAATCGGATGTTGATTTTTCTAAAGGGCTTATATTGTCACATATACCGGCAGACAGCTATATATGCATTATGCCGACACTCAGTGGTGCGTCTACCATTGATTGGGTCAAAAATCTGCTGTATCCTGATGCCACCTATGAGGAGATAGAGAGGATGATCCATCATGTGCCAATAGGAAGTAAAGGCATCATTTATCATCCTTATCTGCAAGGAGAGCGAGCACCTTTTAGGAATCCTTTTGCTACAGGCAGTTTTTTTGGACTTAAGTCCACCCATAAAAAAGACGAATTGATGAGAGCGGCTTTTGAAGGTCTTGTCATGTCTCTTTATGATTGTTTTGAATCTTTACCAAAAACAAGTGATCAGGTATTTATTTCAGGGGGAGCAGCCAAGAATGATACGTTATGTCAGATGTCGGCAGATTGTTTGGGAAAAGAAATTATAAGAGTCATTGCGAAAGAACTGGGTATCAAAGGCATTGTATCTACTCTTAAAGTTGGTCTGGGGCTTGAAAAAGATTATACCTCGGTAAAGATATTAGTCGATCAAAAATTTAATCCGGATACGGTTAGACATATGAAATATAAAAGCATATTTAAGTTATTTAAAGACCTAAGATACGACTACGAAAAGCATTGGTTTGAAAGAAATAAAATTAAAAAAGAGATTAATGAAAATTAATCTTTACAGGTTGCTGAAATTGAATACAGGCGCATAAATACACCTGTATTCAATTGCCGAAGATTTTTTTGAAAAGATTAACTCGAGGAGAATGAACATGAACAGTTTTAAGAATATGGAAGGAAAAGTGATTGTTGAGGGTTTGATAAAAACCATACAGGTTAACAAAGATTATCTCAGCCAAATTGATGGAGAAATCGGTGATGGGGATCATGGGATTAATATGAATAAGGGCTTTACCATGTGTGAAGAAAGAATAGCTCATCAGCCGCTTAATTTAACGGATAGCTTAAAAGAGCTGGCCATGGTTTTAATGATGGAAATAGGAGGGTCCATGGGACCCCTTTATGGCACTATGTTTTTTGAAATGTCTAAAGCAACCAATGGAAAAGAGGATATCGACAGTCAGGTATTTGCAGAAATGTTGCGTAAAGCGGCAGCAGGGATTAAGAACCTGGGGAATGCAAAAGTAGGCGATAAAACACTTATGGACACATTAGTACCTGCCGTAGAAGCCTTTAATGAGTCCAAAGACTCTGATTTTTCAATAGCCTTAGACAAGATGGTTGAGGCCGCAGAAAAAGGAAAAGATTCAACCATAGATCTTGTAGCGAAAGTAGGAAGAGCAAGCAGACTGGGAGAACGTTCGAGAGGCGTTTTAGATGCAGGCGCAACATCATGCTTTTTACTGCTGAAAGCCATGGCAGAATCCATAAAAAAGCTGATGGCATAATTGGAGTGTGTGTTAAATGTCAAAATATTTACTTGGGATAGATATAGGAACCACAAATGTAAAATCAGTTCTATTTAATGAGGATGGAACGAAAATAACCGAACACAGCATTGAATATCCTACCTATTTTATCAAAGCAGGATGGGTAGAACAAAGCCCTGAGAAATGGTGGGAAGCTACGGTTCAGACCATTACTTCGGTGGTCAATGAGAGTAAAGTCGATGGAAAAGATATTGCAGCTATTGGCGTCAGTTCTCAGGCGCCAACGTTAGTGCCCATTGATAGAGACGGCAATGTTTTGAGAAATGGTTTGATATGGATGGATAGAAGGTCTCAGCCTGAAACAGACTTCCTGGAAAAAGAGATCGGCAGCCAAAAGGTTAAGGGTATTACCGGAAATAGAATAGATCCATACTATTTATCGTCCAAGATTCTGTGGTACAAAAATAATGAGCCTAAGCTTTATAAAAAGACATATAAGATACTTCAGATCAACGGATATATCAATTATAGGCTGACAGGAACCATCACCACAGATATTTCACATGCCAGCCTGATGGGGGTATTTGATATAAAAGAGAGTCAATGGTCTTGCAAACTGGCCGACCTTATAGGTTATGATATGGACCTGCTGCCTCAGGTGTATGATACCACTTACGTCATTGGAACAGTCAGTCAAAAAGTCGCAAAATTGACAGGTCTCAGTTCATCTACTGCAGTTGTATGCGGTACAGTGGATGGATCTGCTGCTACATTGGAAGCAGGTGCTGTGGACATAGGAGATGCGGTTGAAATGACCGGAACGTCAACTGTTCTAAATATCTGTACGGATAAGTGGCGTGATCCGGGTTTGTTATTTGAAATGTATCACGGTTTGAAAGACAGACTGATGATTTGCGGCGCTATGAGTACTACCGGTGCCAGTTTAAAGTGGTATAGAGATTATTTGTATAGAGCAGAAGATGGAGAAAAATCGGCAGATATAAGTCCTTTTGAGTTGATGAATAAAAAAGCTGAGAGAGCTGAAGCTGGCTCAGGCCGGTTGATATTTTTACCCTATATGGCTGGAGAAAGATCACCTATATGGGACAGTTATGCAAGAGGTGTTTTCTTTGGTCTTCATTTAGAAACCACCAGAGAACAAATGATAAGAGCCATACTGGAAGGCTCTGCCTATGGTCTGAGACATAATATTGATGAAGCCAAAAAAATAGGCGTTCATATAAAAGAACTTCGATCGGTAGGAGGCGGCAGTAAAAGCGATATTTGGTTGAAGATCAAAGCATCTGTTTTAAATAGGCCCATCATCGTACCGGATACATCAACGGGTGCACCTTTTGGCGATGCCATAATAGCTGGAGCAGGTGTAGGTATTTATAAAAATCCTAATCAATTTGCAAAAGAAGTGACTAAAATAAAAAAAATCATAGAACCTAACGACGCTTGGAGCAGTGTCTACAATGAAATGTACGAAGTATATATCAATCTTTATAAAAATACAAAAAAAGAATTGTACCAATTAGCCAATATAAAAGAGGTGTATGCATGATCATTCCAAAAAACATATGGAAAAAGCATCGTTTTAAATGTACTTGCGGCGAAATTCACAGCCAGCCTATAAAAGAGATTGCCATATATAAAGGCGCCATAGAAAAGTTAGGCCAAATAAAAGAAGACTTTGGTTTTAACAAAGGACTCCTTGTAATCGATAGTATGCTGAATAACCTTATTGGAGATGTTATAAAAACGTCTTTGGAAAAAGGCAATGTGTCATATGATGTATGCCTGTTTGATACACCGCAGGTATTACCGGATGAAGCTTCTATCGCTAAGATTATGGTAGATATGGATGACTCTATAGAGTTTTTAATAGCTGTTGGATCAGGGGCGGTTAACGATCTGGTTCGATTTATAAGCTCTAGGTGCTTAATTCCTTATGTATCCATACCTACGGCAGCTTCAATGGACGGCTATTCTGCAGAAGTTTCGTTGCTTCTATTAAACGGCGTAAAAAAAACCATTACAGCCACACACCCAATTTCTATTTTCGCAGATGTTGACATATTAAAAAATGCGCCGTCCAAGTTAGTTGCTGCCGGATTTGGAGATTTAATATGTAAAAAGACGGCTGCTTTTGACTGGAGAATATCCAATATTATTAATGGTGAAAGCTATTGTCAAAACACAGTGGATGTGGTCAATAAAATAGTAGAAAGGACCCTTGATAATGCCTTGAAAATATCTGAGGGAGATGAAGCAGCCATAAAAACTCTGGCAGAAGGTCTAATGATTTCGGGTCTTGCTATGCACTGGGTAGGAAAATCAAGACCTGCCGCAGGAGCAGAACATCATCTTGCTCATTTTATAGGTATGAAAGCCATGATGCATCAAAAACATATGCATCTTCATGGCATAGAAGTAGCGGTTATGACTTTGATTATGATAGAAGTCTACAAAGAAATTTTATCCATGGATTTTACAGACGTTAATGTAGAAACAGCCTATGAAAAATCTCTTAAAAAAGGTGAATATGAAACAAAGATAAAAGCAATTTTTAGAGACAGCGCATCTCAGATTTTTAAAGAGAATGAGAACAAAATATTCGATAAAGATGAATGGATCATCCATGCCAAGAAAGTAAAAAGCAGCATGAAACAAATTCAAGACGAAATATGCCCTAAAATACCTGACTCAAATAGGATCATGGATGTGCTGAAAAATATGGGGGCACCATCATCTCCCGCTGAGATGGGTCTATCTAAGGAAGAGGTAAAAGAGGCCATTTTATATGCAAAGGAAGTAAGGAATAAATATACCATTTTAGAAGCAGCTGAGTATCTGGGATGTTTAGAAGAAGTTGCTGAAAAAGTAGCAGCAAAAATCCAAACCATTAAGTGAAAAAGGTGATTGATAGTGATAAAAGTTTTAGACAAACAAAGAGTAGATCAACTTAAGCAAGAAGTGTGTGAAGCGAATCTGGAATTACAGGCAAAAAAATTAGTCATTTATACATGGGGAAATGTCAGCGGTATCAACAGAGAGGCAGAAATTGTAGTCATCAAGCCCAGTGGTGTTGCTTATGATCAATTGACACCTAATCGAATGGTTGTTTTAGATTTGGAAGGCAACATCGTAGAAGGCGACTACAATCCTTCATCAGACACACCTACCCATTTAGAATTGTACAGAGCATTCACCCATATCGGCGGTGTGGTGCATACCCATTCAACCTATGCCACAGCTTGGGCTCAAGCAAAAAGAAAGATTGAATGCTATGGTACGACTCATGGCGATTATTTTTATAATGAAATACCTTGCACGCCGGAGTTGACACCTGAAGAAATCAATAGTGACTATGAACGCAACACTGGAAAAGTCATTGTGAGAGCCATGAACAAAAAAGACTATAAATCCGTACCCGGCGTGTTAGTTGCCAATCATGGACCTTTTACCTGGGGAAAAGACGCAAATGATGCTGTTCATAACAGCGTCGTTTTAGAGGAACTGGCCAAAATGGCACATTTGACGATTTCCATCAACAGGGACATCACCAAGATTCAAGATGTGCTGATGGATAAACATTACCTAAGAAAACATGGAAAAAATGCGACTTACGGACAGAGATGAATAAGGAGAAATAAGATGAAGATATTGACCATAACCGATTTGTTTATAAAAAAAGAAGTTGTGGAATCTGCATTAAGAGAGCAATTAGGCCATATGGATGATCTTGAAATAGAAAATTATGCTGTAGACTTTCCTGTTACACCCCTTCAATATAGTGATGGGGAAATAACAGAGTACGTAGGCAGTGAAGATGATATAATAGCTAGGATAGCAGATGTCAACCATTTAGTGGTCCATACATCACCCATAACGCAAAAAGTTATGGACCATGGGAAAAAATTAAAATCCATATCCGTTACAAGAGGCGGAGCTGTTAATATTAATATAGAGGCAGCAAGCAGATTAAACATACCTGTTTTCAATACGCCGGGAAGAAATTCTACGGCAGCAGCGGAATTTACAATAGGGCTGTTTATTGCTGAAACCAGAAATATTGCCAGAAGCTTTGAGACGGTGAGACAAGGGAAATGGATAGACGATTACTATATATATGAAAAAAGTGAATTTGAGCTTTCCAGCAAGGTAATAGGACTTATGGGGTATGGTAATATTGGAGCAAAAGTATGTCAATATTTGAGGGGGTTTGGCTGTCAGGTATTGGTTTACGACCCTTATATCACCCAAGTCGGCAGTACCAATGCAAAATTAGTGAATTTAGATACCTTATTGAGTGAATCGGATATTATTTCTCTTCATATGAGAGTAACACCCGAAACCACAGGTATGGTTAATATGGAGCTGTTTAAAAAAATGAAAAACTCAGCCATACTGGTCAATACAGCCAGGGGACCTCTTGTCAATTATGAAGATCTATACAGCGCTTTAACCCAAGGCATCATCGCAAGAGCGGCCCTTGATACTTTTGAAGTGGAACCTATTGAGCCGGATAATCCAATATTAAAGCTGGAAAATGTCACATTGACCAATCATATAGCAGGATCTTCAAGAAATGCGGCGCATATCTCTGCTAAAATAATGGCAGAAGATTTAAGATCATTTATTGAAGGAAAAGAAGTCAAAAATTTAATCAACAAAGATGTTCTATTAAAGGAGGGATAGAATGGGTGCAAAATATGCAATCGGCATAGATTATGGAACGTTATCGGCCAGAGCACTCTTGGTGGATGTTCATACAGGAGAAGAAGTATCAACCGCTCTTTATGAATATCCTCATGGTGTTATGGATACTTTTCTTCCCGATGAGAAAACGAAATTAAAGCCGGACTTTGCACTTCAGCATCCACAAGACTACATGGATGCATTGGAAAATATCATCCCTGAGATATTTGACAAAACAGGTATCTGCAATGAAGATGTCATTGGTGTATGTATTGACTTTACAGAATGTACCATGCTTCCTGTAGATGAAAAAGGTAAACCGCTTTGCTTTCAGGAAAAATATAAAACCAACCCTCATAGTTATGTTAAGCTGTGGAAACACCATGCTGCTCAGGATAAAGCCAATGAATTAAATGAAACAGCAGAAAAGAGAGGAGAAGCATTTCTAAAAAGATACGGCGGCAAGATCTCATCGGAATGGATGTTTCCTAAGATATGGCAAATACTTGAAGAAGATCCAAAGCTGTATGATGATACTGCTAAATTCATGGAGCTGGCGGATTGGGCAACGATGCAGCTTACAGGTGTAGAAAGAAAAAACAGCTGTACGGCAGGTTATAAAGCTATATGGCATAAAAAAGAAGGATTTCCCTCTAAAGCTTTTTTTAAGGACCTGCATCCAAAGTTAGAAAATGTTATAGAAGAAAAATTTAATCCCATTGTATATCCTTTAGGCAGTGCAGCCGGCCAGGTTACAAAAGAGGCTGCCGGGTTAACCGGATTAAAAGAAGGTACGATTGTGGCTGTGGGGATAGGGGATGCCCATGCGGCTGTGCCGGCAGTGGGGATTACAGAGCCGGGAAAAATGCTCATGATCATGGGGACCTCTACCTGTCATATGATGCTGGGAGAAAAAGAGGCCATTGTACCCGGTATGTGTGGTGTTGTGGAAGATGGTATTATCTCCGGATATTACGGTTATGAAGCAGGGCAGTCTTGTGTAGGCGATCATTTTCAGTGGTTGACTGAGAATTGTGTACCCGAATCATATGAAAAAGAAGCAAAAGAGAGAGGGATTAATCGATTTACGTTACTGGATGAAAAAGCTGCAAAATTAAAACCCGGTGAATCGGGGCTTTTGGCATTGGATTGGTGGAATGGAAACCGCTCGGTATTGGTAGATGTAGACTTAACAGGCTTGATCATCGGTATGACTTTAATGACCAAACCGGAAGAAATTTACAGAGCTCTCATAGAAGCTACTGCTTTTGGTACAAAAATGATCGTAGAAACCTTTAAAGAATATGGTGTACCTGTTCAGGAACTATACGCAGCCGGCGGGATTGCAGAAAAAAATCAGTTGATGATGCAGATATATTCTGATATAACCAATATGGATATAAAAATTGCAGCTTCACCTCAAACACCTGCTTTGGGCTCAGCCATATATGCGGCTGTAGCAGCAGGAAAAGAGAGAGGTGGATATGACGATATCTATACGGCAGCTAAAAATATGGGTAAAGTAAAAGAAAAGTATTACAGCCCTATCCAAAAGAATGTCGTAACTTACCAAAAGCTTTATCAAGAATATAAAAAATTACACGATTATTTTGGCAGAGGCGAAAATAATGTGATGAAAAAGCTTAAAAAGATAAAGGAGAGTGTACTTGATGTTAATGCAAGATGAAAGAGAAGCCATCGTTGAATATTCCATAAAACTGATTGAACATGGACTAACCACGGGGACAGGCGGCAATATAAGCATATTCAACAGAGAAGAAAAAATAATGGCCATCAGTCCAAGCGGGTTGGACTACTATAAGACAAAGCCTGAAGATGTTGTGATTTTAGATTTGGAGGGCAATACGATAGAGGGTAAAAGAAAGCCTTCCAGTGAATACCTTCTACATAAAATATTTTATGAACGGCGGGATGATTGTAATTCAGTTGTTCATTGCCATTCTATGTTTTCAGGTGTATTAGCCTGTCTGCATTGGTCCATCCCTGCCAGCCATTACTTGATAGCACTTGCGGGTAAGGATGTAAGATGTGCTGAGTATGCAACCTTTGGCACTCAAGCTTTAGCAGAAAATGCTTTTGAGGCCATGAAAGACAGAAATGCAGTATTATTGGCAAATCATGGGCTCTTAGCAGTTTCGGTGGACCTTCCAAATGCATTTAACACAGCTGAAGAAATAGAGTTTTGTGCAGAAATGTTTTACAGAGCAAAATGTGTAGGAGAGCCATTTATTCTTTCCGATGAAGAAATGACATTAATGGCTTCTAAATTTAAGGTCTACGGACAAGTGAAGCCCAAATGATGAAATAAGTAAAGATTTGTTTATCTGATCCATGCTTTATTTTTCATTTTAACTTTCTCCCCCACTAAGAAGAACCTTCAAAAGATACTCAGGTATTCAGAAGGTTCTTTTGTGGTTTTTGAGAATTCTCTTATTTTTTTAGATCAATTTCTAAACAGATTCAGATATTTCTGCATAAAATGTGTTGAAAGCAATATTAATCAATTAGGTAATATTATATATAGAATTTAGAAAGGGAGAGTTGAATGGGAAGATTTTCAATGGATAGTACATTACAAGAAGTTCTTGAAGATAAACAAGGCAGAGCTGTTTTAGAAAAGTATTTTGGTAATCTGCTTCGACATCCGTTAGTAAATGTGTTCAAAAGAAAAAAGCTTAGTGAAATCATGGCTATGGCAAAAGGAAAAGTCAGCGATGAGCAGATAAATGTCATAAGAGATGAGTTAATGAGTATATAGGCTTTGAGTTGATGAATGCAGGTATAAAAATTATAAAATTCCTTTAGCTTTAAAAAAAGCAAGAACATTAAATTTTTATGATGTTTTGCTTACTTCGACAATTATAAAACATTGACACATTATGGCAATAAGTCTTGACGTTTCAATAAGGGTATAATACAATGAAGATAGTAAAAGTGAATATCGGTGAATGATGATTGTTGGAGATACTCTTCGAGAGTAACCGGAGAAGAAAGGAATAGGAAGTGCTAATAGCCTATTCCGAAGCTTTCAGGTTTTGTACAGTAATCTGACACACCCCTGGAGAATTTCCGAAAAGGAATACCGAAGAAGTAATTCTTTGTTATAGGGTTATATTTTAAAGAAGAAACTTTCAGGTCAAGCGGACAGGGAACAATTAGTATATTTTATATGCTTCTTGTTCCCTGTTTTTTTATATATTTTAGAATATTCTGAAAAATGCAACATTTAACCTATCACGAGAGCATATAAAAGTCAGTTATTATAAAAATTGGATGAATGAAGGAGGAAAAAAGTTATGGCAAGAATATTAGTGACAGACGGAATGGACCAAAATGCAGCTAAAATGCTTAAAAGCATGGGACATGAATTGACAGAACAATATTTTGAACCGGAAAAATTGAAAGAAGAAGTTAAAAAATATGATGGGATTATTGTTCGCTCAGCAACAAAAGTAAGAAAACAAATTATTGATGAAGCCTTAGAAACGAAGAAATTAAAGTTTATCATTCGTGCAGGAGTAGGTGTTGATAATATTGATGTTTCTTATGCTGGTGAAAACGGCATTAAAGTATTCAATACTCCGAATTCAAGTAGTGCATCGGTTGCCGAATTAGCCATTGCACACATGTTTGCATTAGCCAGATACATACCTATTTCTAATATAACGATGAGAAATGGAGAATGGAATAAGAAAGATTACAAAGGCATTGAGTTATCAGGTAAAACACTTGGGTTGATCGGTTTTGGAAGAATTGCAAAAGAAACTGCAAAGAGAGCAAATGCATTGGGGATGAAGGTCATCTATACGACAAGAACCGGAGCAAAAGATGGATATTCTGAATATGAATATTTGCCTTTGACGGAACTGCTTAAAGCATCAGATTTTATTTCCTTACACGTTCCTTTTAACAAAGAGAGGGGCGCGGTCATAGGAGAGAATGAGTTTGAACTCATGAAAGATGGTGTATATCTTATCAATACTGCAAGAGGCGGTGTTGTGGATGAAAATGCATTGCTTCAAGCACTTGACTCAGGCAAAGTAGAAGCTGCTGCAGTGGATGTATTTGAAAAAGAACCCACAGAAAACAAAGCGTTGTGTGCACATCCAAGAGTCTCTGTTACGCCTCATATTGGAGCCAGTACAAAAGAGGGTCAGTTGAGAATTGGCAAAGAAATTGTAGAAATCATTAAGCATTATTATAATTAGGAGGGGAAATGGTATGGTGATATTTAAACCGTTTAAAGCTATTAGAGCAAATGAAGCGTTTGTCGAAAAGGTTGCTTCTTTACCCTATGATGTCATGAATAGAGAAGAGGCAAAAGAGATGGCTAAAGGAAATGAACATTCCTTTTTACATGTTGTTAGATCGGAAATTGATTTAGACGATACAGTAGATATTCATGATATAAAAGTGTATGAAAAAGCAAAAGAAAATTTAAACCGAATGGTGAATGACAAGATTTTAATCCAAGATAATACGCCGAGATACTATATTTATAGGCAAATCATGTGGGGCAGAGTACAAACCGGTTTAGTTGGCTGTACGTCCATCGATGATTACTTGAATGATGTGATTAAGAAACATGAATTTACACGACCTGAAAAAGAAGAGGATAGAATTAATAATTTTGATTACTGTAACGCCAATACAGCACCCATTTTTTTAACTTATAGAAAGAATGATGCAATCAATACAATTGTTAATGAGTGGATTAAATTGAATAGGCCAATGTATCACTTTACAAGTAACGATGAAATTATACATATCGCTTGGCAGATTGATGATGAAGAATTGGTTAAAAAAATAGAGAAAATATTTAATGATACGGATTGCTTGTATATTGCTGATGGACATCATCGCTCAGCGTCTTCAGTAAAAGTAGGGATAAAAAGAAGAGCAGAAAAAGAGGATTATATCGGAGGAGAACCATTCAACTATTTTATGTCAGTGCTTTTTCCGGATGAAGATTTGTTTATCATGGATTACAATCGTGTAGTAAAGGATTTAAATGGATATAGTATAGATGAATTTATGAAAAAAGTCTCTGAGAAATTTGATGTAGAAGCGTATGATGGCAGTGGACCATATAGGCCAAGTGAAAAACATACCTTTGGTATGTACTTAGATAACAAATGGTATGAATTAACAGCCAAACAAGGGACGTACAATACTGAGGATGCAGTAGAACGACTGGATGCATCCATATTACAGAACAATCTGCTGGATCCAATTTTAGGAATAAATAACCCACGTACTGACAAAAGAATTGACTTTGTAGGCGGCATAAGGGGATTGGAAGAACTGGAAAGAAGAGTCGATAACGATATGAAAATAGCATTCTCTATGTATCCAACCACAATTGAGGATTTGATGGGCGTAGCAGATGCAGGAAAAGTAATGCCCCCAAAATCTACTTGGTTTGAACCAAAGCTGAGAAGCGGACTA
>JANQMT010000169.1:0-33212 GCA_028279945.1 Clostridia bacterium | reverse complement strand
GCTCCAAAGGTGGGATTCGAACCCACAGCCTATCGGTTAACAGCCGAGTGCTCCACCGTTGAGCTACTTTGGACCAACTTGTTTTGTTATTGTCGTGTTTTTAGCGACAATAGAAATTATAATACATATTTAAGCATGTGTCAACAGTAAATTTAACTTTTTTTGATTTTTTTTTAAATCTGCTTTATACCTTCGTTAAATGCATTAATATTAATGTTGATTAAATGCTCTTTCACGTTGGATTTTATGGCTTTATCCCAATCTAAATTGTCTAAGCCCATAGCTTTTACAAGCGCACCTAATAATACAATGTTCATGGTTTTAATATTGCCCAATTGCTTAGCAATATCAGCCGCTTTAAATATTGTAGTATCTGCACTTTCTTTTAATGCTTCTAATACGCCCTCCGGATATTCTGCTTTTCCAATTAAAACAGGCGCTGATGGGATTTCATAATCGTTGACAACGATTTTTCCATCCGGCTTCAAAAATTCTATCCATCTAACGGCTTCCATTTTTTCAAATGAAACAATAATATCTGCTTCACCTTTTCCGATAATAGGTGCATATACTTTCTTACCGAATCTGATCTGTGTGGTTACACTTCCACCTCTTTGTGCCATACCATGTACTTCGGACATTTTTACGTCGTATCCAGCCTCTAAAAGCGCGTAGGAAAGGATTTTACTGGCTAGTATAGTCCCTTGCCCACCGACTCCTACTAATAGTATATTTTTAACATCAGACAATTTATTCACCTACCTTTTCAATGGCATCAAATGGACATACTTGCAAACAGACATCACAGCCTGTGCACATATCCGGATTTATTTTAGCTTTTTCAACAAACGAAATTGCGGGACATCCGGTTTTGATACAAATCTTGCAAGCTTTGCATTTTTCTTCATCTACCGTACATATATTTCTGTCTAACGCATAGTCTCTTTTATCTTCTTCGGAAAATCTTTTTAATGCACAGGGCCATTTGGTAATAATAACAGAAGGCTCTGTGCAATTTAGTGCCGTATCAACTGCTTTTTCTGTTTCTGAGATGTTGAGAGGATTCACTACAAAAATATTTTCATCTTTTAATCCTACCGCTTTACATAACGCAGGTATGTCTACTTCTGCCGTTTTATCTCCCATCAAAGTATATCCTGTACCGGGGTTCTCTTGATGTCCGGTCATACCTGTAATCCTATTATCTAAAACAATGGTTGTACAATTACCCTTATTATAAACAATATCCATTAAGCCGGTAACACCTGAATGGAAGAATGTTGAGTCTCCAATTATTGCTGCTACTTTTGTTTTGTCACCATATCTTTCGAATATTTTAGCTGCTCCGTGACCGGCACTTATACTCGCTCCCATACAAATACATGTATCCATAGCATTCAAAGGATCGGCAGATCCAAGTGTATAGCATCCGATATCTCCGGTAATCATAAGATCTTTCTGCTTAGAAAGTACATAGAATATCCCTCTATGAGGACACCCTGCACACATTGTCGGAGGTCTTCCAACTGCTTTTACATCTACACTAATGGTTGCATTCTCTTTATCTAAAACTGCTTTTCTCACAATATCCGGATTCAGCTCTCCAATGGATGGTATTTTGTCTTTGCCAATACAATCAATACCTTCCATTTTCAATTGCTCTTCAATATAGCCATCTAATTCTTCAATGATATAAAGTGTATCGACTTTATCTGCAAACGCTTTTATTCTTTCCATCGGCAATGGGAAAGTACATCCCAGCTTAAGGTATGACGCACTATCTCCAAATACTTCTTTAGCATATTGATAGGCAACGCCTGAACTGATGACGCCTATTTTGGTATCATTGTATTCCGGGCTATTTAAATCCGTTTCATTACTAAATTCGGTTAATCTTTGTAATCTTTCTTCTAATTCTACGCGAAGTCCTCTTCCGTTAGCCGGTGTTGCTATATATTTAGGAATATTTCTTTCGTATTTTTTTACTTTAGCTTCTTTTCTGCCTTTAAATTCTACCGCACTCTTACTATGGCATATACGTGTGGTCAAACGAATTAATACCGGTGTATCATATTTTTCACTCAATTCAAATGCTAAAGCCGTAAAATCCTTTGCCTCTTGACTATCAGAAGGCTCTAACATCATAACTCTTGCAAATTTGGCATAATTACGATTATCTTGTTCGTTCTGAGAACTGTGCATACCCGGATCGTCTGCAGATACCAGAACAAATCCGCCATTTGTGCCTGTATAAGCAAATGTGAATAGCGGGTCTGCTGCGACATTTACACCTACGTGCTTCATGGCCGCAAGAGATCTGGCACCTGCAATAGCCGCACCAATAGATGCTTCCATTGCTACTTTTTCATTGGGTGCCCATTCACAGTATATATCATCTTTGTATTGTACAATATTTTCCAATATTTCTGTACTCGGTGTTCCGGGATAAGCTGATGCAAAGACCGCACCTGCCTCATAAGCCCCTCTTGCTACGGCTTCATTTCCCGTAAGAAGTTTCTTCATGCTCGATTTCCCCCTTAGCTTCATTTCTTGCTAACTATTACATTTTATATGAATTTGTCGATGAATTCAACGTGTTATTTCATTCAGTTTCTTAAGCCATTGCATAACAATCTCATCTTCGGGGCAAATTGCTGCTGATTTTTCCAGATAATCCAGTGCCTTTTCATAGTCTTCTTTATAAATATATACGACGCCTAAGTTGCATAATATTTCGTGATCTTCTTTGATTAAAAGGGCTTTCTTATAGTATTTTTCAGCGTTATCCAAGTCTTCAACAGACATGTAACACAGCCCTAATTCGTTCATCGCATCCACTTGCGACGGTTTATTTAATAGAACCTTTTTAAAATATGGAATCGCTTCATTAAATTGGTTTAAATTTCTATAGGCTAAACCTATGAAGAATAACAGGTTCCACCACTGAGAATATTTATCCTCCAGAGGCAGAAGCAGCTTAAGCCCCTTTTCACCATTACCGTTTAATACAAGGCTGTAACCTTTTTCATAAACAACATAGTCCTCAATTTCCTTAAGCTTGAGCACCACTTCTTCTCTTTTTTCTTCGTCTTCACTTAGGCTTAAAAATTTTTCCCAGGTAAGTCTTGCTTTTTCAAACATTTTCTGATTGCTGTAAAAGAACCCCAGAAAGTAATAAGATTCATTAAAATCCGGATAATATCCTACTAAGCTTTCAAACATATTGATAGATTCATTTTTAAAAGTTTTCTTTTCCTCTAACTCTTTGCTTCTATCAAAGATATCTCTGCAGCACTTGCCATAGTTATACATGGCATTTAAATTTCTTTCATCCATATTGAATACTGCTCTAAAGTGAACAGCAGCCTCATAAAGCTTTTCTTCATCCGCAAATTTTAAACCCTTGTATAAAATGTATTCTTCTATATTTTCATTTGCAAGATATAAAAACTTTTTATACTGCTCATTGTATTTAAAGTTGTAGTCCACGCCTAAAACATAGATCATTCCCTCTACAAAGGCATCAAAAGGAATATTATCTACCTCTTCTTGACTGATCTGCTGAGTAATGTTTTTTACTGAAATGGGTAATGGAATACCTTTTAGAAAGCTAATATCTTTTTTTTGTTGGGTTACATGGTGATCAAGCGTGATAAATACCAGTTCATCTATATACTGCTTTAAATATTTATAAACCTGGTCCATATTTTATCCTCCTTTATTTTATGTATGTCATAGCTTGTTTTAAAACTGCTTTTGTGCATAAGCATATTTTTCTGCTAATTCCCAGTTTAGACAATACACTTTTGCCTGCTCTTTAATATCTTTAAATTTATAATCAAAAATACATAGATTTTTGAGTCTATTTAGATTATCGCCATTAACAGCATATTGGTAAACATTATATTGAAATATTTGGAAACTTATTTTCTTTTTTATTTCTTTTACTTTTAGATGCTCATAGCTGGGTATAAAATTCGTTCTAAATTCTTGATGATGCAATATATTATGAATGGATTTTGTAAAATCAGCCGAACCATGTGGCATTTGACCTTGCTGAGATATAAGCATTTTATCATAAAGCAACAATTCATCCAGTAATTCTTCAGAAGCATTTTTCTTGATACAAAACGCCTTTAGAAGTTCATATAATGCCTTTTTGTTATGTGCCTCGTGCTGATACCCGTTTGCATGCCAATATTCAGCCAAGTCTTCATAAAAATCGCTTGGCTGCTCATAGTAATTGGTTATCATATATTTTAGAGTCGTTTGAAATCCGGGACGATTATAAAACTTATCCAACATCTCTTCTATTCTTTTTAATCGAATTAAATCATGATGGGATAAGTATTGATTGCTCAGTATTTCATAGGGTTCTTGGGCTCTAAAGATGTACCCGTGTTGATCCGCTTCCTCTCTGATCTTTGCACCTTTTAATAATTTTAAAAATCCCAGCTGAAGATTATGGGGCTGAGTGTCATAAACATCATTAAAAGATTTTAAAAAGCGGTTATAATCTTCATAAGGCAGTCCGGCAATCAGATCCAAATGTAAATGAATATTGCCATATTGATTGAGTTTTTTTACATTATATTTGATCTTATCAAAATCTGTTTTTCTATTGATGGCTTCAATGGTTTTGGGATTTGTCGTTTGAACACCGATCTCAAACTGAAACAAACCTTTTCTAACGGTTTTTAGAAAACTCAGCATTGCTTCATCTATCTGGTCACCATTCATCTCAAAGTGAAAGTTGGTCTTTCCATTATCGTTTTCACAAATGTACTGCATGATTGCCATGCATCTTTTTTGATTGGCATTAAACGTTCTATCTACAAATTTGACTTGTGGTACATGATTTTTTAGAAAGAAGCTTAAATCCTTTTTAACTCTTTCTAAAGAAAAGTACCTTACCCCTCTGATCACCGAAGACATACAATAGCTGCAATGGTATGGGCAGCCTCTGGATGTTTCATAATATATGATTCTATTTTCATAGGGAAAATAATGACCATAAGGAAAAGATACTTCATCCAAATCTTGAATCAATTCTCGTTCTTCATTGGAGATGATTTTGTTATCTCTTTGATATGTAATGCCTTTTATTGCTTCAATTTTTCCCTCTCCCTCAGTCAAAAAATGCATCAGCTCTATAAAGGTTTTTTCTCCTTCGCCTCTGATGATATAATCAATTTGAGGGTTTTCTTCTATTATATGCTCAGAGTCAAAACTGACTTCTTGTCCGCCTAAGATAATGATAACGTCTTTGTTGACTTTTCTTATATTAGAGGTTAGGTATAAAATTTGAGTAATGTTCCAAATATAACATGAAAGACAGATAATATCGTACTGCTCTCGTACAATCTCACTAAAGATGTAGTCTTCTTCATGATTGATGGTAAACTCTTTTATTTGGATTTTATCTTGGAAATCTTTTGCGGTTTCATATAAATATCTTAGGGCCAAATTGGTATGAATATATTTAGAATTTAATGATGTGAGTAAAATATTCAAGGTTGTTTTCCTGCCTTATTTTTTTTATAGTATTATAACATATAGGCATCGGGTATATTCACATATTTACAAAATGATTGTACAGTATAACCAACATATGCTATAATTAAAATACTGAAAGGAGTGTGTACACATGCATTTTTCTTCTAAAATTGTCTTGCACGAACTTTCTCTACAGTCTTTAAAAGATATGGGAGCAGAAGTTATCGATATGGACGGGCTTATGGTTTTTGCTCGGTTTGAAAAAGATGACTTCAGAGTTACTTATTTATATCATAGAAATCCTGATAATACTTTTTTATTAGAGCGAATCAAGCCTTATCAACTGATTATCGGAGAATATGATTCTGAGCACCAAGTAGTAGAAAACATAACCAATGATATGGATCAAATTAACAATGCAAGAAATAGTCATAAGTTTGATTCGTTTGTTGAAACACTTCAAAAAATGAATAAATTTAAAAGAGACTTCGATGATTTATTTTTGTATTACAATATTAATAGTGACGATATGCAATATATCCAAGATAGTATAAAAAGATTATGTAAAGACGTGTATAGAATAAAATCTCATAGTAACAGAATTTATCATAAGACCAATCCACAAAGTCTCAAAGATGACGAAGAAAATAAAGATAATAAAGAATGTTAAAAGCAGGCTGTGCCTGCTTTTTTAAATTCTATAACATTCTAAATCTTTCATCCTTAAACATACCGGTATTGTGTTTCGCTGAATTAATTTGTTGCAATAACCTTTCTTTATCATCAGGCAAAGTGCCCTTTAATGAAAAATAATTGGATGCATGATTGCTTCTAAAAATACACTCTTTTGAAACATTAATATGCTTTATCATTTCCTCAGTTTCATACAACACTTCTTCAGGCGTTAATACCTGAAACTTGCCATTTTGTATATCTTTATAAAGCTCCGTACCCGGCTCTAACATTAGAGTGAGAAGGCCTACATATTTTGGATTCATCTCACTTATTATTTTTCCCGTTTCCGCAGCATGCTCTCGCCATTGGTCTTTGCCTCCAAGACCGGAAATCAGTGTAATGGACAGATCTATACCGGAGGCATTTATTTTTTTACCGGATTCAATGATTTCATCTCTCGTTACACCTTTTTTGACATCCTTTAATATTTGTTCGCTTCCGGATTCTACACCCACGTAGGCAATACCCAGACCATGCTCGTGTAAGCGCTTTAAGTCCTCAGGGCTCTTACGTAAGATGTCCTGAGGCGTGGCATATATCCCTATTC
Organism: Clostridia bacterium; assembly: GCA_028279945.1. Taxonomy (GTDB): domain Bacteria; phylum Bacillota; class Clostridia; order Peptostreptococcales; family JAAYPU01; genus JAKSCF01. Next base: position 26,434 of record JANQMT010000169.1, on the reverse strand, counting down.
TTTCACACTCAGGGAAAAGTCTCTTGATATGATCCAGAATCGTTATCAAATGATCCGTTTTTAACACTAAGGCATCCCCGTCTGCCAGAAAAAATCTTTTGATGGTTCCATAATGTAATTTAGCATATTCTATATCTTCAATGACATCTTCCAATTTTCTTATTCTAAACTTTTTATCTATGAACATACTGCAAAAAGTACATTTATTATGTGCACATCCTATGGTAATCTGTAATATCAAACTATGGGCCTCACTTGGCGGCCTGTAGATACTTCCTTCATATCTCATATTTACATCCTTTCCGGTGCTTCTATTCCTAATAACCTTAAACCGTTGGCTATGACTTGTTTGGTTGCATGAGCAATTAATAAGCGGGATTTTTGAACTTCCGCATCATCAACAATAATATGATGCTCATGATAAAATCTGTTAAAAGCTTGCGCTATATCTATAATATGTCTGGTTACTACGGAAGGTTCATATTTCTCTGCAGCATCCAACACTACTTTTGGGAAATCATAAAATTCTTTTACCAGTTCAAAAGCGCTTTCATCTACCAGCAAATCATAATTAACCTCTATACCTAATTCCTGCTGAGCATTTCTTAAAACGCTGCATGCTCTTGCATGAGTGTATTGTACATAAGGTCCTGTTTCGCCTTCAAAGCTCAGTGTTTTTTCCCAAGAGAAGGTATAATCTTTGATTCTGTTATTGGATAACTCTTGGAATATGACAGCACCTATTCCCACCTGCCTTGAAACCTCATCCACTAACTCTGCATTGACATTCTTCTCCAGAATAACTTCTTTGGTTTTTTCTACCGCTTTTTTCAAAACATCCTCTAAGAAAACCACTCTGCCATGACGTGTTGACATGGTCCCTTCGCCTAAGCTGACCATTCCAAAGGGTACATGGATACAGTCATCTGACCAATGGTATCCCATTAATTCTATAATCTTCATCCATTGTTGGAAATGAAGAATTTGTTGTGATCCTACAACGTAGATATTTTTGTAAAAATCATAATGTTCTTTTCTGTAAATTGCCGCTGCTAAATCTCTGGTAATATATAAAGTGGAGCCATCCTTTTTTGTAATCAATGCCGGAGGCATTCCAAACTCTTCTAAATCAACAATTTCTGCTCCATCTGACTTTTTCATGATGCCGTTTTCACGCATGGTCTCTAAAACTTTTGGCATCTTATCTGAGTAGAAGCTTTCACCTGCATAAGAATCAAATTGAATACCCAGCATATCATAAACTCGATTAAATTCTTTAAGGCTTACATCTCTAAACCACTGCCAAAGTTCTACGGCTTCTTCGTCACCATTTTCAAGCTTTGTGAACCAGCCTCTGGCTTCTTCATCCAAGTCCGGATTTTTTTCGGCTTCTTCATGATATTGAACATATATTTTTAAGAGCTCAGGTATTGGATTATCTTCAATGGCTTTTTTGTTTCCCCAAAGCTTATAGGCAACAATCAGTTTACCAAACTGTGTGCCGTAATCCCCTAAATGATTGATGGCAACGGTGTCATAACCGAGAAATTGATATATATTGTTTAATGCACTTCCAATAACCGTACTTCTAATATGTCCAATATGGAAAGGTTTTGCTATGTTAACCGATGAATATTCTACAATAACCTTTCTATTTTCTCCAATATTGGTTTTTCCATAGTCATCCCCCTGATGATACACGTCCTCCAATACGGACTTTATAAAGAGTGCCGGATTAATGAAAAAGTTTACATACGCATTGGTATTGACAACTTCTCTTAATAAGTCTTCATCTTTTATTTTTTCTACAATCTCTTGGGCAATTAGAGGAGGGGCTTTTCTAAATATTTTAGCCAGCTTAAAACAAGGAAATGCGTAATCCCCCATTTTAGAATCCGTTGGAATTTCAATCATATCCATTATTTCATTCTCGTTCATTTCGGTTATTTGTGAAGCCAGCATTCCTGCTATCTCTTTTTTAAAATCAATCACTTTTTATTCCTCCATACTTGAACCCAGATTATCTCACCATAAGCTGCAAAAATCTGGGTTTAATCCATTATTTTTTCATTATCCTGTATTGCACTTGATATGTCAACTAAGATTCATTAATAATTATTTTTCCAGTTCATCCTCTGTTACAACATCTATTCCACTTTTCTTCAATAATGCTGCCAACACACCGTCTCCATCTATCTTTTTTCCCGAAAAGGTGCCATCATAGATGTGGCCGCACCCACAGGAAGGGCTTCTGCTTTTTAGTATTGCTTTTGTTACACCGTACTCTTCAGCTATTTCAAGAGCTTCCAGAGCACCTTTTACAAATTCATCCGTTACGTCTTCTCCTGCTTTGTTGATGATTCTAGCTTTGCCTTCCAGTACATCATTGCCATCGCCTCCGGAAATTTCTGCAGCAGGTCTCGGCGTTGTTAAGCCTCCTATTTGTTCGGGACATACAATGATAGAGGGTTGGTTTTTTATCAAATCTTTTATTTTATCTATACCATTGTCGCTATGATCATAACGGCAATGTACGCCTGCTAAGCAGGCACTGATCATGTACATATTGGGGTCCTCCTTTGTAGCTTTGGATGACCGCGGGGAGCCCTGTTTACTTTAGCAAAACAATCGTAGCACCGTCGCCGCCTTCGTTGTAGCTGCCTCTTCTATATGAATCTACATGTTTATGTGTTTTCAATATTTTCTGGATGCCGTCTCTTAGAATGCCTTCGCCTTTACCATGAACAATGGTGGCTTGCTTCAATCCTGCAATGTAGGCATCATCTAAATATTTATCAACATTCATGATAGCTTCTTCTAACAGCTGTCCTCTTACATCTACCTGCGGGGTAACATAAGCAGATTTATTCCTATAAATATTGCCAACTGAACTCAGGTTATCCGATGCAGAGGCCTCTTTAATCTTACGCAGCTGTTTGATATTAACATTGATTTTCATGACACCTACTTGTACCGTTAGGTCACCATTTTTATCCGGTAAAGTGGTGACATTTCCTTTTTGATCAAGGGTGAGTATTTTAACGGAATCTCCGATTTTTAAATTCTTAGGTGCTTTAGAAGTGTCTATTGGCACTTCATTTAAGTTTTCTGATACATTGGATAATCTCCCTCTAACGTCTTTTCTTAGATTTTCATAATCTTTATTTCTTGTTTTATGATCCTTTACTCTTTCTAATTGGGTCAATTTTTTATGGGCTTCATCGGCGTAGGCTTTGGTATCCTTTAATATCTTTCTTGCCTCGTCTTTTGCCTCTTTAATGATTTTCTCCCTTTGTTGGCTTAATTTTAACTTCTTTTCATCCAGCTCATTTTTTAAATGCTTGATTTCTATTTTAAGCCTAACGGCTTCATCTCTTTCTTCTTCCGCTTCTTTTCTATCTTTTTCGATGGAAGTAATAATATCTTCAAATGCAATGTCTTCATTGCCTAAAAGTTTTCTGGCATCCTGAATGATAAAATCATTCAGTCCCAGCTTTTGAGATATTTCAAAAGCATTGGATTTTCCCGGTGTTCCAATAGAAAGCTTATAAGTAGGGCTTAGGGTTTCAACGTCAAATTCTACAGATGCATTTTCAACACCATCGGTTGCTACTGCATATTTTTTTAGTTCTGTATAGTGGGTAGTGGCAATGGTTTTTGCCCCTTTATTATATAAGTAATCCAAAATAGCGATGGCCAGTGCTGCGCCTTCTGTTGGATCTGTACCGGCTCCTAACTCATCTACAAAAACAGCAGATTTATGGTTAACATTCTCTATAATTTCTACGATATTTGTCATGTGTGAGGAAAAAGTACTTAAGCTTTGCTCAATACTTTGCTCATCACCGATATCAGCAAACACTTTTTCAAAGATAGACATTTCTGTTCCATATTCGGCGGGTAAGTGTAAGCCCGATTGCGTCATAAGAATAAACAAGCCTACGGTTTTAAGGGTAACGGTTTTGCCTCCTGTATTGGGACCGGTAATCATCAAAGTGTCAAAACCATCACCCAAGTGAATATCAATGGGCACTACAGTTTTGGGATCTAATAACGGATGCCTGCCTTTTTTAATCCGCACATACCTTTTCTCGTTAATTTTAGGTTCGATCCCATTCATCTTCACAGATAATTTGCCTTTAGCAAAAATATAATCCAGTTTAATTAAAATATCTTGATTTGAAATAATTTCAGCAGCATTCTCAGCTACATGAGCGGATAACTCTGCCAGAATCCTTTCGATTTCAGCTTCTTCTTTTAAGTACAATGCTTTTAAGTCATTGTTCATATTTACAATGGACATGGGCTCAATAAAAAGAGTTGCACCGGTGGACGATTGATCATGAACAATGCCTTGAAATTTGCTTCTGTATTCTTGTTTAACCGGTATGACATATCTGCCTTGGCGTACTGTTACGATGGCATCTTGGAGCATCGTTCTATTGGACGAAGACGTTATTATAGTGTTTAATTTACTTCTTAATCCGTCATTCAGTTTATTGATACTTCGTCTAATATTTCTCAACTCAGCACTGGCATTATCCGATATTTCTTCTTCTGATAAAATGCATCGATCAATATCATCTTCCAGGTTTCTATGGGTGACCAACATTTGAACCAAAGATGTGATGATTCCCTTTTGTTCCTCTAAAGTGTCGTCTCTGAAAAAATTCTTTATATTTTTAACGACTCGTAAGTTATGTAATATTTCTAATAGCTGTTTTGGGAGCAACGCGCCCCCTTTTTCAGATCTATGGACCGGCTCCGAAATATCCTTTAATTGGCTAAGCGGAATACTGCCTTTTTGTATAATGATTGCTGCTGCTTCGGAAGTTTCTAACAGAAGCTGCTGAACTTGCACTTGATCAAATTCAGGCATCATTTCCGATAACTTCTTTTTGGTCATCTCAGATTTTGCTTCGCTCATAAGCATTTCTTTTATTTTATGATATTCGAGTACTCGTAAGGTTTTTTCGTTCATATATCCTCCGTATAATTAGCAGGTAGTTGGATAGTTGGATTCTATCTTCTATCTTCTATCTTCTATAAAAAAAGTAGTATTAATACTACTACTTTTCCAATTTTATATGTGATTTAAACAAATCATGCTGTTTTTGTTAAGTCTTCCAATTCTTTTTTTAATTGGACATTCATCATTTCAGTATCAAAATAAATATTCTCTAACTCTTGGTTTTCTTTTTTTAATTTTTCTACTTCTTCGTCTTTTTGAGTCATATCTGCCTTTAGCTGTTCCATGGATTGCTTTAATGCTTCTAATTCATTTTTCAAAGCAGTATTTTCTTTTTTAAATGAATCTAAATCCGTATTTAAAGACTCAAAGCCCTTACTTTTTTCAGATAATTCCTGCTTTATTTCTTGCATCTGCTGCAGTTCTTTTTCTGCTTCCTGTTTAAACTGTAAGTAGCTTGCTTTAAGTTCATTGAGGTATCTGTCTTTATGTTTAACTTCTAAAGCATATCGCTCCGTCTTAGAAACAGCATCTTTAGCCTCCCGTCTGGCTTTAAAAAATTCATCTGCGATGTTTACCGCAGCAAGTACCGTTACCATAGGAGTTGTATATTGCTTCATATTATTTGCAATTTCAATAATTTTTGAATCCACATAGCTTGCTAATTGTAATATATATTCTTTTGGCGCATTGCCGCTTATTTTATATTCTTGACCATATATTCTAACACTGACCTTATTTTTTTCTTCCATCATAATCTCTCCATATCAAAGTATTCCTTATACAGTATTAATTATAAACGATACAAAATAAAAATAAAATAAAAATTTAGAAAGAAGCACAACAAATTGCCCCCATCTAGAATAGATGAAGGCAATGATATTTTTTTCTTATTCTTCTTTATTACCGACTGCTGTAGACATAGCCGGTACTATTTCATCCGGCCAGTTAATAATTTTATAGTGAGGTAATCCTTCCGTATTTTTATTTAAATCAAATGTATTTGGAAAAGTGTGTCCGGTTGCTTCAGTTTTTTCCAGACCTTCTAACCAGGTATCAAGGAAGTCAACATGAATAGCGGCTGCTAATTCATTATCTTGATAAATACCTGCTCTCCTTCCACCAAAACACGGGAATCCTAAAATAGCTGATTTTTCATTATATGCTTTAATAATTGTATTAGAGCAAATGCCACACATACCACTAAACTTTATTTCTAAGTATCCGCCTTGGCTCCATACATATCCATCAGTAAATCTATTTGTTTGTCCCGGTGTAATTGAAAAGAGTATAATATCCGGTTTGTAATTAAAACTATATAAGGGTCCTCCAATGATACATTCTATAGTGTTTTCTTCTAACTTAGGTAAATCATCATATGCCTTTTTAAATCCATCATATGTTTCAAAATGTATACCAACATCTCTTTCACCACTGGTTATATCTTCTGATTTGTCAAATCCCATTACAGTATGTGCAAACGAACAACAAATATCATCTTTTTTTACAATAAAAGGTTCTTCTGTTCTTTTTGCAGTTCTACAAAGAGTCGTAAATTGACAAATTGTTAGAGGATATTCTATTCTTTTTATATCAGGAATTATTTCACCTTTTTTAATTATTTTAATCCCAATCACATGACTGTTAGGTCTAATAAAATATTCAATATCATTTAACCATTCCCTATTCTTTTCTATAATATTTTCCATTTTTCAACTCCTTAATAATTTTTGAATTATATATTGTTTTATATATCATCAGAAAATAATTTATAATTATGAAACACATATCCACCGCTTATATTGGATACATCATTAAATCCATTTTGCTTAAGGTAACGTTCAGCAATATAACCTCTTAATCCACCTTTGCAATATACTATTATTTTCTTATCTTTTGGAATATTGTCTAAGTTACTTCTTAAATCATTTAAAGGAATATGCTCAGCCCCTTCTATATGCCCATCTAAATATTCATCTATATCACGAACATCTAGCAAGTAACCCTCCCTTTTAAACTGCTCTATACTTTTCCAATGTACTACATCGGTTAAACCTTTAAGTATGTTTTCTCCCACAAATCCTATCATATTTACAGGATCTTTTGCAGATGAATAGGGCGGAGCATAGGCAAGTTCTAATTCTTTTAAATCATATACCGTACCCCCAAGTCTAACAGAAGCAGCTATGACATCAATACGTTTATCCACGCCATCTTGCCCTATTATTTGAGCCCCTAATATATTGCCATAATGATTAAGTATTACTTTTATAGCCATTGGGTTGGCGCCTGGATAATACTCTGCATGTGACTTTGTATATATTAATGCTGTTAAATAATCTTTTTTATATTTCATTCCCAGTCTTTTTAATATTTTTTCATTTATCCCTGTTGTTGCAACCGATAAATCGAATACTTTTACGATTGATGTCCCTTGAGTCCCTTTATATTTTTCTTCAGCTCCACAAATATTATTTGCACATATTCTACCTTGCTTATTTGCCGGCCCTGCCAAAGGAATCATCGTTTTGTTTTTACTAATAAATTCTGTTACTTCAATCACATCTCCAATTGCATAAATATTTTTATCATAAGATGTTCTTAAATATTCATCTACTACGATTCCCCCTCTTTCATTAATTTGTAAACCAGCATTTTGAGCAAGCTTGCTATTTGGTCTAATACCTATTGATAAAATCACCATATCTGCATGAATCCTTTTACCGCTTTGAAGTATTACGGTTGTTACTCCATCTTTATGATCAAGTTTACTTACACCATCTCCTAAATGTAAGTTAACACCTTGCGCTCTAATATTTTGATGAACGATTTCCGACATTTCAAAATCTAAAGGTGCCATTACCTGATGGAGCATTTCTATTACCGATACTTTCATACCCAGTGCATGTAAGTTTTCAGCTGTTTCAATACCTATAAACCCTCCACCAATTACTACGGCTTTTTTAGGTTGTTTATTTATGATAAAATTTTTTATATTATCCGTATCGTGTACATTCCAAAGTGTAAAAACATTTGGAGAATCAATACCGGGTATTGGCGGTTTAATTGGTGAAGAGCCTGTTGCTAATACCAAAGTATCATATGGTTCTTTATACGTCTCATTTGTAATTAAATTTCTGACATCTACTTCTTTTTGATCTCGATCAATGCCAATTACTTCATTTTTTACTCTTATGTCGATATTAAATCTTTTATTTATCTCTTCAGGCGTTTGTACAAATAATGCTTCTCTATCCTCTATAACATCCCCAATATAATAAGGAAGTCCACAATTTGCAAAGGATACATAATTTCCTCTTTCAAGCAGAATTATATCTATGTTTTCATCTAACCTTCTTAATCTTGCAGCTGTGCTTGCACCTCCAGCCACGCCTCCAATAATCATTACTTTCTTATTCATCATGGTATCTCTCACATCCTTATCTTAGAAAGTTTATTTTTTAATAGCAGGAAAAAATCTTTGTTTTATTATTGGATATACAAATAAAATAAGCATAATTATAACTATTGATAAAGAAATAGGACGCGTAAAAAATGGCATGAAACTATTGTTTACTATTAATGCTTTTCTAAAATTTGTTTCAACTATGTCGCCGAGAATTAGACCAAGAACCATAGGTGCAACCGGCATATTAGCTTTTCTCATACAAAATCCAATTAATCCAAATACAAACATAATAATGATATCAAAGCTCCTATAGGACATTGCATAAGATCCAATAACCGAGAAAACTATAACGATCGGCATGATAATGCCATACTGAACTTTTATTACTTGTGACAAAATTTTCGTACACATTGTACCAATAATTATAATAAATATATTGGTCAAAACTAAAATACCTATAATATAAAATATCAATTGCTTTTGATCAATAAAAAAGGTTGGTCCTGGGCGTAATCCATGGAGTCTCATCCCTCCCAGTATGACTGCAGATACTGCGCATCCTGGTATACCTAGTGTAAGCAGTGGTATAAACACTCCTGAAGTTGCAGCATTATTAGCAGTTTCAGAAGCAAGTAACCCTTCGTAAGAACCTCTTCCAAATTCTTCTTTATTTCTACTTTTTCTTTTGGCTGTATCGTATGCCACCCAAGAAGCAATATCAGGACCTACACCAGGAACTGCACCGATAAATGTACCAATAACACTTGAAATCAGTGTTAATTTAGGTAATTTCACTATCTTTTTGCTTGCATAGACAAATGACCTTATTAAAGATTCTTTATTATTTATATTACATATTTTTTGTGTAGTTTCTTTACTTGTAATTGCACAAATAGCTTCCGTAAATCCAAATAAACCTATCATAGCAGGAAGCATACTAACACCTCCAACCAATTGCCGTGATCCAAATGTTAACCGTAATCCCCCATATACCGGATCAAGTCCTATAGTTGTTATGAGTAAACCTAACATACCCGCAACCAAACCTTTTACCACACTTTTGCCTGATAAATTCGCTGAAATAGCAATGCCAAAAATAGCCATCCAAAAATATTCCCACGCCGCTATCTTTAATGCACCCTTTGAAATAACCGGAGCAGCAACAGCCAATATTAAAACCCCTATTAAACCTCCAACTGCTGAACCAATTGTTGCCACTAAGGAAGCAGCCGTTGCTTCACCTTTTTGAGCCAGAGGGAAGCCATCTAATGCTGTTGCGGCTGATGACGGTGTCCCTGGTACATTAAGTAAGATTGCAGAACGAGATCCTCCATATATTCCTCCTAAATATACTGAAATTAAAACTGCTAATGCAGCGGATGTATCCATTCCATAAGTAACAGATAACAGCAATGCTACTGCCATTGTAGCTGTTAGCCCTGGTACGGCACCCACTACTATTCCCAATGTTACACCTAAAACAACCCATATTATTGATTTAAATGAAATAATTGATAATAAAATATAAATAGATTGTTCCATCATTATACTTTCTCCTTTTTTGATGTTTAGAACTTAAGGTAAGTAAATATTTAGAATGTGTAGAAAGAAATAATTAATTGAATAGCTAAATAATACCGATAGTATTATGCTTTTGACTAATTTCATTTTCCCAAAATATAATGTAGTAATAAATAAAAACAAAGCTGTAGAAATTGTAAAACCTATGAGTGGCATTAAAATAAGAATGTAACAAAAACTTGATAAAACAATAATTAAAAAGTTTATAAAAAAATTTTTATTTTTAATAAAGTTTGTTTTAATCTGTTTTAATTCTTTTATCATTCTTCCTTTATTTTTTATTATTTGTTTAAGTATCCAAAATCCAGAAAATATTATTACAATGGTTGATATCACAATTGGAAAAACTGCCGGACCAACAATTAGATCATATTTACTATCCAAACCTATTAATATGGATAGGACCATAAATAATAACGCAAATAAAAAAATTAAAAAACTTAGGATAAATTCAAACAAAACTAACATTTTGCTTTCCCACTTTCTAAAACTATTTTTAAAAGTGCAGACTACCGTTAAAGCAGCCTACACTTATTAACTTTTATGGCTTAGAAATACCAAATTCTTCTGGTGAAATTTCTGCAAATCCTTTATTATATAACATCCATGCTGAAACGGATGCCATATTATTAACATAGTCTTGGAAATTATCTGCTGAAAGAACTCCACCGGAAAATGCATTTTCTTGCAAGAATGCCTTATAGTCGTCTTGTTGAGCTGCATATTTATAAGCTTCTACTAGTTTTTCTACTATATTATCCGGGGTACCTTCAGGTACTGCAAAACCCGTCCACCCACCAAAAGGACTGAACTTTGCGGCCTCTGGAACAAACTCTGATATTACAGGAACATCTCCATATCCTTCAATATGGAATGGTTCAAGTCCATAGTAACCTAAAGATCTAAGTTCTCCTCCAGCAAGCAAGTCAACGACTTCACCCAGTCCACATGTTGCAAAATCCACTTCATTTTTCATAGCTGCTTGTGCTGCAACAAAGCCTCCACCTTGAGGTACAAACTCCGGATCGTTTGCTCCGGTTATTTCAGCCATAAGCATTACCCCTTGGCTCCAAGCTCCTCCATTTGCAGCGCATGCAGCAGTCAATTTTTCTTTTTTCATAGCATCAATCAAATCGTTTAAATCATTATACTGTGAATCCTTATTGACTACAAAAGTATTTGCAAAAGCAGCTGTAAATCCAATTCCGACCCAATTTTTTGGTGTTAATTCTGCATTACCCATTACAGCCATAGTTCCTACCTCGGGAGATAACGACAATATAGTATATCCATCTTTTTCTGAGTTAAATACATGCTCATAAGCTATTACGGTTGACCCACCGGGCATATTTACTACAGTAACCGGAACACCTAGATATTCCTGTAAATGCGGCTGCAATGCTCTAGTTACTCTATCAATAGCTCCTCCTGCAGCATATGGAACAATAAATTGTATGGGTCGATCTGGTATCCATTCACTGGTTGTAGGACTAGTATCTTGTACTTGTTCTCCAGAACCACATCCCCCCAATATACTTACTATTAAAGCTATACATACTACTAGGGACAAAAAGTTTTTCATATTATTCTCCTCCTTTATTTTTTTCTTGTTTATTTTTATTGATAAATCAAGATAATGATTTATCATGTATTAACAATAACGAATTAAAAAGGTGGTTTAATTTTGCTAATTGTATTAATACTCAGTCAAATATTTTGTCCATATCATTAGCATTAACATCAAAAACTTCTTTTGTCGGTTCAAGTTCCTCTTCTTTCATATAATCTGGGATTCTGTATTTTTGTTCTGAAATGCCTGCTCTTTTATTAAATTCTCTTTCCAATTTAATTATTTCCAAACCTTGTTCTTTCAAATTTTCAATGGTTACTTTTTTTCCTATAATATTTTCAATAATATCTTCCATGAGTTCTTTCTCAGACATTGTAATTCTTCCTGCTAAAATGCACATACCCAAACTGTCTTGAAGTGTGAAGTTTATTTGTGTTTCTTTTGAATATTTTACTTGAATCTCCGGATCCCTATGATCTATAGGCTGTACGATTGTATTACCCGCGGTATGATCGGCTCCCATTGGAGAAGTGGCATATGTGACGCCTAATCCTTTGATAACCCTTGGGTCATATGCAGCCATACCCTGACCGTTAACAGCAGCTACTCTAATTACGCCATATACCTTACCGCATGTTTCCGGACCACTTGCAATTAATCTTCCAAGCGGCGTACCGTTTCCTATATCTTGTAATGCAGATTTATAGCTATTAAAGTCGCCATATTTAAATACTCCCGCCTCAGTCAAAACGCCTAATGAAACACCAACATCCATAGTATCCAGACCAATGTCATCACATAATTTATTGAGTTCGGCAATTTGATCAATATTTTTAAGCCCTATATTTGAGCCTAGCAAGCACAAAGTTTCATATTCAAGTGATTGACAAAGTAAATCTCCATTTTCGTCATAAAACTCTTTAGAACATCTGATCACACACCCTGGCATACAAGCATGTGCTACCTTACTTTCGCCTGCTCTCTTGGTTATTAACTCATTTATTTTTTCACCCCCAATATCATTTGCATAATCAAAAGTACCGGACGAGAAATTGTAAGTTGGCAAACCTTTTAATTCATTTAACAATTCAATGTTTCTTGCTGTGCCATATTTACCGAAGATATCTCCAGTAACTGGATTTTCTCTAAGTTTTTTGGCAAAAACCTTTATCAATTCATTTAGTTTTTTATTTTGTTCATTGGTCACTCCAGCATCATCTACAACTATTGCTTTAATATTTTTACTTCCCATTACAGCTCCAAGCCCTCCTCTTCCAAGGGATCGACCGGGTAGTCCGTCTTTATCTGTTACATTAATTTGAGAAGATGCAAGCATTAATTCACCTGCTTTACCGATTACCATTATCCCAACTTTTTTTCCATATTTTTCTTTAATCTTTTCTGTCGCCGGATAAGCATTTAACCCTTCAATAAAAGAAGCATCTTCAATTTCAATTCCAGATTTACTGACGACAATTAAAACTGATTTAGCACTTTGTGATGTTTTACCCTCTATAATAATTGCTTTTATACCTAGTTTTCCAAGTTTAATAGCTACATTCCCACCCGCATTACTTTCTTTTATTCCATTAGTAAGCGGACTTTTTGACCCTACAGATAATCGGTTTGAGCTTGATAGTATTGTTCCGGATATCAGACCCGGAGCAATCACTAATTTATTTTCTTTACTTAAAGGGTGGCATGTTGGTCTTACTTCTTCAGACACAATTGTAGACGTAAGAGCTCTTCCTCCAAGCAATTGATATTTTTCTTTAACGGCTTCAGCTGTTATCGTTTCTGTTGTCAAATCAACTCTATACAGTACACTCAAACTAACTCTCTCCTTTCATTCATAAAAACCATTAGCAAGTATTTTAGTTGGAAAAGATTATTTTTTACAAATTTTATTGAATATTTCTAATATATCGTTTTCTTGTACTTTATAAGGCGTATTTAATGTTACCGGCTGCTCTATTGCAATTTGAATAATATTATTCAAAGATGCATTGTCAACATATTGTTTTAAACTTGTAATATCAAAGCCAACCTTATTAAAGAAATGATTGATTTCATCAATTAATTTTGTAGCCTTTTCTTTATCATTCATAGTAACGCTAGTTATTTTAAGGTTGTCTGCAAGGTACGCAAGTTTTTCTATTCCATCTCCTTTTAGTCCTAATTCCATAACCCAAGGAATAAGTGCTCCTACTGCCAATCCATGATTAACATGAGTTGCCGCACCCCAAGCATGTCCTAAAGCATGTCCTATAATTGTGCCTGCATTTCCAATACATGCACCTGCAATAGCACTGGCATAAGCCATATTGGCATGAGCTTTCATATCACTGTTATCTTGTAATACCTTTGGCAAATTTTCAATCACTAAGCTGACTGCTTCAATTGCCAGACCTGCAACTATACATGAACATCTTTTGGATAGGTATGCTTCAACTGCATGTGACAAAACATCTAAACCTGAGCTTAATTTGATAAAATTCGGAGCATTTGATGAGATGTCCGGATCGATAATGCATTCTTTAGGATACAAATATTTACTTACTAAAACATCTTTTACTTTATCTTTGGGACTATTTAATACCGAATAACATGATGTTTCGCTTCCGGAACCAGCAGTTGTAGGTACCACAATAATTGGAAGTGTTTTTTCTGATATTTGATCTCCATACTCCTTACTTCTCAAATATTTATATATTTCACCTTCATGAACTGCACCAACAGAAGCTGCTTTTGATGCATCAATTACACTGCCCCCTCCAAGTGCAACAATGAAATCAGCATTTTCTTTCTTTACAAAATCAATTATTTCTTTAATATCATCGACCAACGGTTCTTGAGGGACTCCCGAATACACTGCACTATCTATTTTGGATAATCTTAAAGATTCTTTTGCTCTTTCAACAAAGCCCAGTCGTATCATAGATTTCTGTCCTACAATAATCACTGATTTTTTCCCATAACATGATACAATTTCTCCCAGATAATCTATGGCTTTTTCTTTGCAGGTGATTTTTGTAGGCATACACCATTCAGAATAAATATTCAACATTTTTAACTCTCCTTTTATTTTTTAAGCCTAGGCATTGTTAATATTCCATCAGGCACTATTGCTATATGCTTACCCTTAATGTTTTCTTTATATTTTGTACGTATGTCCTTTAATGCTTCATTAATATTTTCAGCATAGTTTAAATGCATATTTACAATTTGTTTTTTAGGTAAATCAGTATCTGTAATATATATGTTGCACCTTTGCAATATTCTAGAAATTGTAAACGATTTATGTCCTTCAGGAGAAAATCCTTTTTCTCTAGCTCTTATTATTAATTCTTTAGGGTCTTCAACGTATGCTAAATCATGATATAATTCATCAACCCCATATCCATCCCAACATCTTGCAGGCATTATTAATATTCCATCCTGTTTTACAATAGGACTCTCCCCAAATATTACGCCATTTGCAGCCCTTGTTGATTGGTAAAGGTTAATGGTTTTTGGAAATCTAGGTACAGATATAACAATATCTGCTTCTTTTTCAACTTCAGCCTCATAAACATCTCTAGCAAACTCCACCCCTTTTTCAAATGCTTTAATAGGATCTCCGGAAAACACTTCTAAAGGCTTCTTATTTTCATTCTGAACAACATTTAATATAAAATCTAGTTTTACTAAACTGGCCACTTCATTTAAAAATTCTCTAAAAACATTATTTTCCGTAACTCCAAATTGAGTACTTGGATGTTCTAACATTTTAGCGTTGTGCGTTGCTTCAATAGATTTAATACCTGCAACTCCAACTGACATGATTTTCACGCCACCACTATATCCGGCAAATAAATGGGGTTCAATGGTCCCTATTCCCAATCTGACATCTGCTTCTACTACTGTTTTATTTAATTCAATAGGAACTCCTAATTTTTTTGAAATACCAAGATTAACTAAACCATCTTTATCATAAGCATTATGATTCTCAATATTAATTCTATCAAAAATTTCTTTTCCCAATGTCTCCATCAGTTCATCATCTGTCATTGGTCTATGTGTTCCTGCAGCCACAACAATTGTTATATCTTCATCTTCTACCCCTGCTTCATTGATTGCGTTAATCATTTCAGGAACAATAACATGTTGTGGTATGTATCGAGTATTATCGTTTACAATAAAGGCTACTTTTTGACCGGGTTTAACGATTTCTTTTAAAGGTTTGCTTTCTATTGGATGATTAAAACTATTTTTTATTGTTCCTACAAAATCATTTATGGGCGTAATATTTTTTGAGGTTAATACTTCAAATGTAAATTCATCTGGAATACTAAACTGTAAATACTCTTTTCCAGTAAAAATTTCAAATTCTTTCATCATAATTCTCCTTAGTTTTTAGTTGGTTATTTACAATGTTTTTCCAATAGAAAATAAATCATTTCCCTATTTATTTTAATCAATCTACAAGTCTTCCACCTTCAACAGGAAGCATATGCCCTTGAATATAGTCAGATGCTTTTGAAGCTAAAAATACAACAGGCCCCACTAAATCTTCAGGAATACCTACTCTTCCTATAGGTATTTTCCCTACTACAGAATTATAATTGTTTTCGTCTTCTAAAAATCCTGCTGTCATTGGTGTTTTAATATATCCAGGTGCAATTCCATTGGCATAGATGTTGAATTTTCCATAATCCTGTGCCAATGTTTTAATAAACAACCTTATGGCACCTTTACTTGCCGCATAGGCTGTATGAACGGGATGGCCTAAGAAACTTGATACTGAACCAATTTCAATAATTTTGCCTTTTCTTTGTTCTATCATGGAAGGCAATACGGCTTTAACCATAACAAAATGACTTTTTAGGTTCAAATTCATAAGCTTATCCCATTCTTCATCTGTTGTATTTAACGCATCTTTTCTAATAACAAACCCAGCATTGTTAACTAATATGTCAATTTTTCCATATTCCTGTAGAACGTCCTTTACAATTTTTTTAACAGCTTCCTTATTTGTAATATCTCCTGCTTTTAATACTGCTTTATATCCGCTGCTATTTATTTCTTCAATTGTTTTTAATCCTTCTTTTTTATCTATATCAATAATTACAACTGTAGCACCATTTTCAGCCAAACCTATAGCCATACCTTTTCCTAATCCTTTTGCTCCACCAGTAATAATTGCGATTTCACCTGTTAAATTAAATAAATTCTGCCTCATATATCTTCAACTAATCCTTTCTTTTTAATTGAATAGCACTAATCCCTTTAACAGATTATTTCAATAAGGGGAGGAATACCATTTGAGACATTAGAATCAAGGGATTAGTGCATCCATCTTTTTAATCTAAAATTTCTTTATTTACTACAAAATCAGCTTTATCCCCACGTAATACTTTTAATAATTGTTCTACTGCATAAACGGCCATTTTTATTTTTCCATCAACCGTTAATGATGAATTGTGAGGCGTTACGACTACATTACTCATTTGAAGTAACGAATTATCGGTCTCAGGTGGCTCTTGAGTAAATACATCAAGCCCGGCACCACCAATTTCATTGTTATTTAAAGCATCAATTAATGCATTTTCATCTACAACTGCACCTCTTGCACAATTAATTAAGAATGCAGTTTTTTTCATTTTTTTAAACTCATTTATTCCTATTATTTCTTTAGTCCTTTCAGTTAATGGAAGATGCAGCGATACAAAATCTGATGGTTCAAGGACTTCTCCTAATGTATCAACAAGCTTAATTCCATGTTCCTCAGCGATTTCTTTTTGGGCATATGGATCATAAGCGATTACATTCATCCTGAAACCAAGTCTGCATTTAACCGCTACATCTAATCCAATTCTTCCTAATCCAACAAGACCTAAGGTCTTGTCTTCTAATTCATAAGAAATACATTCATTTTTAAAAGCATAATTTCCTTTTCTTAGTTCAGAGTCAGCAGCAAACATATTTTTTGCTAAACATAGCATCAGCGTGACCGTATGTTCTGCTACTGAAACAGTAGCAGCATTTGGTGTATTGACTACCACTACTCCGTGTTCAGTTGCTGCTTTTAAGTCAATTAGGTCAGTTCCTATTCCGTGTCTTGCTATTACTTTCAAATGGTTGGCTTTTTCTATTAATTCTCTTGTAAACGGATTATATCTTACGATTACACCTTCAACCTTATGGTCTATTAATTTTTTAATCGTTTCAACTTTATCATTTTCCGCTACTATTACTTCTTCTACAGAATCATACAGTAATTCCATACCCTTTGGATGAATAGGTTGAGTGACAAGAACTTTTGTTTCTAGTTTCATTTTATAACCCTCCGTAGTTATCGTTGAACATTGGTCGAACAATGGTTGAACAATGGTTAAACAGTGGTTTAACAATCGTTCAACTATTGTTCCACTACCGTTTAACTATCGTTTCACTATAGGCTTTAACACTACCTAATAAGTGCTGCTGCTCTTACCGGTGAACCTGATATGCCTTCTATATTTAAAGGAAGGGCAATAAATTCAAATTCAGAGACAGTTACTTGATCTAGATTGACTAAGTTTTCAACAATATATATGTTGTTAGATAACAACTTAATATGTGCTGCTCTTCGCATTGGAGATTCTTCAACATCAACAGTAGGTAAATCAATCCCTAATAATTTAATTTTTTTATTTACTAAGTATTCTGCTGCATCTTCTGTTAATGCTTTGCATTCAAAGAATCCATCTTCTCCCCATTTTTTATTCCATTTTCTTATAATGACAATATCATCTTCTTGAATCATCAATTCATTTTCTTTGTCCATTATATCTGCTGCCGTAATATCTTTTTTACATGGCAAGTCACTAAAGTCTAAGATGATGGCTTTGCCAACAAAATTTTCAATTTTTGTTTTTTCTACCGTATCCCCATCAGCAATCATATGAAAAGGAGCATCCACATGTGTACCGGTATGGTCATTTAATAATAATTGAAAAGAAGCAAATCCTTTACACGGTTCTGCATATCTTGGAGCAGAAAATGAATGGGTTACATGAGGTAAACATACAGCTTTTTGCAACCCTGGAAAAGTAGAAATTCCATCTGTAATTTCAAGGGTTAAGTCTATTACTTTCAAATTTTATCCTCCAATCATAATTCAATTTTTACTTTATATTCATTCAATTTATCTCTATCAATTTCTGCGCCTACTCCAGGTTCATTTGGAACTATCACATATCCATATTCTATTTTTAATGGATTTTTAATAATTTCGTCTTTAAGGTTTAAGAAAAATGATACCTCACTAGGAAGCGACACATTTCTGAAAGCTGAAGCAACATGAATTGCTGCTCTTCCTCCAATGCTTGTTTCTGACTGTGTTCCGATAAGACAAGGTAATCCGTTTGCCTCAGCCATATGCACGATTAGTCTTGAGTTTCGTATCCCAGTCCTAGGAATCTTAACACTAAACACACCGGCAGTATTTTGTTCTATTTCATTCAAAACAAGTTGAGGCGTTACAGCACTTTCATCAGCCATTAGTGGAATGGTTGTCGTTTGAGCAATTCGTTTTTTTCCCCTATTGTTCCACCAAGCAGTGGGTTCTTCTAATAAAACAAGGTCATAGTCATAAAGAACTTTGATTGCTTTAATCGCTTCTTCTACAGAATAAGCTTGATTTGCATCTGCATAAATTCTGATATTTTCTCCTAAAATACTCCTTAATTCTTTTATGAATTTGATGTCATGATCTAAATTTTTACCCACTTTTATTTTAAAGTTCATAATACCTAATTCTTTCATTTTCATAGCTTCTTCCATCATGACATCAAATTCATCCATTCCAATCATCCATGCTGCTTCTATTTTTTCTTTTGTACCTCCAATCAATTTATTGAGTGGGAGTCCGGCTTTTTTACCAATAATGTCATGGAGCGCTATATCAATAGCACCTTTAACGGTTGTATTTCCTACTATTTTATCCATTTTATCTGCTATGGT
This sequence comes from Clostridia bacterium, assembly GCA_028279945.1. Taxonomy (GTDB): domain Bacteria; phylum Bacillota; class Clostridia; order Peptostreptococcales; family JAAYPU01; genus JAKSCF01. The sequence goes on along the minus strand of JANQMT010000169.1, from coordinate 6,919 downwards.
ATCTATATTGTATGGTTCTTCTCCTATAAGCATAGGCTTAAACCATTCCTTTACAGCGTATACAATCGACGCCTGTGACTCTCCATAGATGGTCTGTCTGGGTATTGCCTCAGAAATACCCACAATCCCTTCATCTGTAATAACTTCAATTAGAACATGCTCTGCTGCATCATCATATCCTGTTGCACCAAATCTTAGGGGTTTTTTATACGGAATTTTAAATGGCGTTGTTTTAATTTCAACTATTTTCATGTTTTCACCTCAATCAAATAATATATTTAAAATTATTGGTTATATTTATTGACGATTTCTTTAAATTCATCATCTGTTAATATACGTTTTTTAGAAATTCCTGTTTCTTTGATTTCTTTTAATGCCGATTCTTTTTTATTTTCAGGTAAAACCAAATTGAATTCTTCTAATTTTACGTCAATTGATTTTAACCCGCTTTTTTTACCCAATACTACCCCTGATTTATGTCCAATAATCTTAGGGTCCATAGCATACATAGCTAATGGTGTGTTGAGTACCAGATCAATTCCAATGCCTGATTCTCTTACAAATATATTTTTGCCTACAATAGGCTTATTTACAGCCAATTCAATATTTGCTTTTTCTTGTACTTTTTTTGATACCTCATTTAGTTTTTCTAATTTATATGGCACATCAAGCCCATATAAAACTTTTAACCCTACCATAACTTCTTCTAATGCAGCATTTCCTGTTCTTTCTCCCATACCATTTATGCAGGTATGAATCACTTCTGCTCCTGCTTCTACAGCTGCAAAACATGTAGCTGTTGCCATTCCAAAGTCATTATGGGGGTGAATTTCAAATGTCATTTTGGGATACAATGTCTTTAATTTATCAATTAATTCTTTAACTGCACCGGGTATTGCACACCCCATAGTATCAACAATTCCTATTGAATCCGGCTTTCCTTCATATACTACTCTGTCATATAATTTTTTTAGAAATTCAAAGTCTGACCTTGTAGTATCATATCCAAAATACACAACTTCCAAATTCTTTTCTTTTGCATATTTTATAGTATCAACACTAATGTTTATGACATCATCATCTGTCCACTTTTTAAACTGATACTTTAATTTAGGCCTGCCGGCAGGTATTTCTATAATAACACCATCAACGCCACATTCCACCGCCATATCAATATCATCTTTGTTAGCCCTTGCAAATGAAAATATCTTTGCATTTAATCCCAAAGCCGCTATTTTTGTTATAGCTTCTTTATCCTGAGTTGATACCGCAGGCATACCTGCCTCGATACGGTCCACTCCAAGATCATTTAACATTTGAGCAATTTCAACTTTATCTTCTACAGAAAAAACTACCCCTGGAGTTTGTTCTCCATCTCTAAGAGTTGCATCATGAATTTTAACTTTCTTTGGTAATTTTAAATTATCCCTAAATGATTCCAGATAATTGTAAGGACTGGTCCAAAATTTTTCCGATTTCCACTTTTCCATATCACTCACCTCTATTTTAAATTTTCTGATAATATATAATATATCATATATTATCAGAAAACCAGAAATATTTCAATACAAAAAAAGAAATTACTTAATATTATTTTTTTAAACAATTTAAAAAATAATATTAAGCAACAGTAAAATGTAAAATAGAGATTAACACGATCATGTTTAATCTCTATTTTTACTATCCTCCATATATAGGTAACATTAGTGAAATGATATCTCCATTTTTAGGTTTATAATCGGCATCAACCTTTTTTCCGTTAAGTAAAGCAATATATATTATTTTATTATCCATATTTATATCTTCTAATATCTCACTTAATGATTTTTCTCCGTCTAATACTACGTTTAACTGTTCCTTTTTATCCGGCATGTAGTTTTTGAACAACCCTATTCCTTTTAATACAATCTCATTATTCATATTAATACGCCTCTCTGATAATATTAAATAACTTACATGATTGTTTATTCACAACCTTGTAAATAGTCAATTAATCTTTTAAATGATTCTTTTTTATGATTTTCATATATTTCACATATTTCTTTTACGTATCCCTTTTTATTCATTAAATCCAATATCCAAATATGTTCTTCTACGGACGTTTCCATAAATTCTTTTGAATAACTAAAAATGGAACGTACATATTCACTTTTATTCCACAAATCAAAAATTATTTTTTTTAAAGTCTCATTCTCACAATTATTAAATATATATCCATGAAATTCTTTATCTAAAATACTGTATTTTTTTATATCTTCTTTTTCTACAGCTAAAATCATATCATCAAGTATTGCTTTCATATCATCAATATGATCGTTATTAATGTTTTCATAAAATTTTTTTACTGCAAGTAGTTCGAGATTAATCCTAATATCCATCATTTCTTTTAACTTTTTTACAGAAGGGACAGCTACCTTAATTCCCGAATGTGCTGTTAATTTTACGAGTCCTTCTGCTTCTAAACGTTTTAAAGCTTCCCTAACAGGCGTTTCAGATACTTCATATTCTTCAGCAACATTTTTAATAATTAAAGATGTTCCAGGTTTATATTCACCATTAATAATGTTTTCTTTCACATTTTCATATACATAATCACTTTTGGTTTTAAATCTAGTTACCATATTTTTTTCAATCTCCTTTTATATAAGTGTAATTTTATATATTCTTATTATTAAATATTCTAACAATATATAATATATGATTTATATTATATTGTTATTTGAAATAAATGTAAATAGTACAAGTCGTACAAAAATAAAAAGATAACCAAAATAATTTATATACTTTTGGTTATCTTTACTGATCAGAATAATCCTAAAATCTAGTCTCTCAAAGTAGCCGACAATTGTTCTTCTAAAGCTTTTAACACTTTAGAATGTGCTTTGCTGACTTCTTCTTCCGTAAGGGTTTTGTTTAAATCTCTATAAGTTAGAGAGTATGCAACGCTCTTATAGCCTTCTTTGACCTGCTTACCTCTGTAGATATCGAACAGCTCTATTTTTTCTAACAGCTTTCCACCATTTTGTTTGATAATATCTTCTATGGCTTTAACATACACACTTTCTTCAACCACCAAAGCGATATCTCTTACCATAGCAGGATATTTAGGTAACGGTGAATAATATTTGTCTGTATTGGCATGGGCAAGGATATGATCAAAATTCACTTCACATAAGTATGTTCTGGTCGACATGTCATAGTTTTCTAACACGTCCGGATGGCATTCACCCAATACCCCTATATACATGTTATCGTATACAACGTTGGCACATCTCCCCGGATGGAATGTTGGATGGTTGGTTTCCGGAATAAATTCTAAGTCTTTTAGACCTATTTTCTCGAAAAGAACCTCTATCATTCCTTTTAACGTATAGAAATCAACATCATCCCCATACATACCTGCAACCAGACTTAATGATTCTTTAGGCAAACGGTCTTCTTGTTCTTCTGTTTTTATGAATATTTGACCTAATTCAAAAGCTGATGCATATGGGTTGTTTCTATTGTGATTCCTCATGAGCACTTCCATCATATTAGGTATTAAAGATGTCCTCATGACACTATTTTCTTCTCCAAGTGGATTTAGTAATTCAACAAAGTTTCTTTTCATGCTAATCTCAGGTGCTTTTATTAAATCGATACCTTTAGGGCTTACGAAAGAATAAGTTTGGATTTCATTAAGCCCAAGTGCAATTAACGTTTCTTTTGCTAAGTCTTCTAATCTTTGTTTTTTATTTTTTCCACCTTGTACATTACCTTTTGGTACTGTCATTTCAAGCTTATCATATCCATACATTCTTGCAGCTTCTTCAAGGAAATCAATTTCTTCTTTTAAGTCAAGTCTTGCAGTAGGAGGCTTTACGAAAAGGTCATCTTCTTGTTGTTCCACTTCCATTTCCAGTCTTCTAAATAATTCTCCTATTTCAGATATCCCCATATTGGTGCCCAGTAATGCATTGATTCTATTACCTCGAACTTTGATGGTCTTAGCTTCGGCTGCTTGTGGATTTGGATATTCATCTATAATACCGGATACCACCGTACCCGCGCCTAAATCTTCAATAAGTTTGCAGGCTCTATTGACGGCTTCATGACATAGGTTAGGATCAATACCTTTTTCAAATCTTGCCGATGCCTCTGTTCTCAATCCTAATTTTTTAGAAGTTGCACGAATAGTGTCCGCATTAAAGTTGGCTGATTCTAAAAGGATGGTTGTTGTATCATCACTTACTTCTGAGTTAACGCCTCCCATGACACCGGCTAACCCTACGCCTTTTTCAGCATCATTAATCAAAAGCATGGATGAATTCAATTTTCTTTCAGCATCATCTAAGGTTGTAAATACTTGACCATCCGCTGCTGTATCCACAATGATTTTTCCTCCTGATAAATAACGCATATCAAAAGCGTGAAGCGGCTGACCGTATTCCAGCATAACATAGTTGGTAATGTCTACAATATTATTGATAGGTCTTACCCCGGCACAAATCAGCCTCTTTTGAAGCCACCAGGGTGACTGCTTTATTTTAATATCTTTTATAACTTTTGCAGTGTATCTTTTGCAAAGCTCAGGATTTTTGATTTCTATAGCAATGTATTGTTTAATGTCACCTGTTTCATTCTTCAAATCAGTTGAAGGGTAGTTGACTTCACCTTTATATACGGCTGCTGCTTCTCTAGCCATACCAATGATACTTAAACAATCGGGTCGGTTTGGTGTGATTTCAAATTCTACTACATCTTCGTTAAGACCAAGTGCTTTGATTATGTCCATACCTAAAGGGTATTCTTGATCCAATATTAAAATACCGTCTTTATAGGCAACAGGAATAACACTGTCTGAAAGCCCCAGCTCCTCACAGGAACATAACATTCCAAAGGATTCTACGCCTCTAAGTTTACCTTTTTTAATTTTGACGCCTCCCGGCAGCCATCCGCCAACCTTTATAACCGGAACATAATCATTTTCATTAACATTTGTGGCACCTGTTACGATTGTCAGTTCTTCTTCTCCAACATCTACGGTGGTTACAATTAATTTATCGGCATCCGGATGAGGCACAATTTTTGTGATTTTTCCTACCACTACTTTTTTAATGCCCTCACCGTAATGGTGTACCTCTTCGATATTGGATCCGGACATTATCATATCATCACAAAAATCTTTTAAATCAATGCCGTCTATATTCACATATTCTTTTATCCAACTAATAGGAACAAACATGTCTTTCCCTCCTTACTTAAATTGTTCTATGAATCTCATATCATTTTCGAAAAATAGCCGAATATCATCTACTTCGTATTTAAGCATTGCGATTCTTTCCACGCCCATACCAAATGCAAAGCCGCTGTATATTTCAGTGTCAATATTACCTTCTTTTAATACATTGGGATGTACCATACCTGAACCTAATATTTCAATCCATCCGCTGCCTTTACATACTCTACATCCTGAGCCTCCGCATTTAAAACAGGAAACATCCATTTCTGCGCTGGGTTCTGTAAAAGGAAAATGATGGGGTCTAAATTTCGTTTTAACTTGTGAGCCAAACAATTGTTTAGCAAACATATCTAAAGTTCCTTTTAAGTCTCCCATGGTCACACCTTTGTCAACCAGTAGTCCTTCTACCTGATGGAACATAGGTGAATGCGTCGCATCAGGCGTATCACACCTGAAGCATCTTCCCGGAGAAATGACTTTAATAGGCGGTTCTTGGCTTTTTAATGTCCTTATCTGAACAGGTGATGTTTGGGTTCTTAATAAAATGTCATCTCCTATATAAAATGTATCGGTGACATCTCTTGAGGGGTGGTTTTTAGGTGCATTCAAAGCATCAAAATTGTTATATACGGTTTCGACTTCCGGACCCTCGGCAATTTGAAAACCCATTGTTGTAAAAATTCGATTGATTTCATCTAAAGTGATAGAAATAGGATGCTTACAACCTATGGTCTTTTTACTACCGGGAATTGTAACATCAATAATTTCTTCTTTTAGTTTTTGAACTCTTTCTTTTTCTTTTATATCCTCAAAGGCCTTCTTTAAGGTATTTTCTATCGCTTCTCTTACTTCATTTGCAATTTTGCCAATTACCGGCCTCTCTTCAGCTGAAAGTTTTCCCATTCCTCTAAGAACAGTGGTCAATTGTCCTTTTTTACCTAAAAAATCAATTCTAACCTTTTCAATTTCTTCTTTTACATTTGCTTCTTTTAAAAGCTTAAAGGCTTTTTCTTGAATTTCATAAAGCTCTTTTTTCATTTTCAGATATTCCTCCTTTTCATAACCTAACGTGAAGCCCTAGCAGTAATAATCATATGATTTTTATTTTTATAAACGCTAATATAGTGTTAGCCTTTTTATCTTTAAAAAGCAATAAAAAAAGCCCCCTTGCAAAGGGACGAAAATCCGCGGTACCACCCTAATTATAGAAAAAACAATCTATCACTTAAGGCATTTAACGCATGCATACGGGCAATCTACTACTACTTCAAAAGCCAGCTCAGAAGTGAACTTCGGATGCTTTATATATAAAATGCTTTCAGCCTTGGCATTTTTCTCTGAAATATATGATTGGCATCTTACTCTCTTCGTCATTGCTATATTTTCCTAAAAATTGTTACACATAATATTATCATACCCATTTAGAGTTTGCAATAATCTACTAAATTTTATATAGATTAAACTTATATTTATAATAATAATTCTAAGTTAAATGTGCTACTGATTAAAATAAAATAGTTGTTAATCCCTCTATATTCATATCAACCTTCCTCTACGTCTTCTTTTTTTACTACATTATTAAAAGAACTCAATTGAATACAGGTGACTAACTATAAAAAGTCAATAGTTTAATGAAAAAATATATAGAACTAAAAATGTGCATAGCAAACAAGCCTTTCAAAAAACTGTTTGAAAAGC
>JANQMT010000040.1:0-14297 GCA_028279945.1 Clostridia bacterium | reverse complement strand
ATTACTAATAAATTTGAGGTGATAAGAATGTTTAGTAGTAGAAAAAAAGGAAATCTTGGGACCAAATTATTTGTGCTATCTATTATTGCACTTTTTATTTATGGTTATGTATTAGATGAAGACAATATAAATTATTTTAAAAATTTTAGCCTTAGAAATAATAGTGACGTAGCAGAGGAAACTAATGATCCATCTAATAACAATGCAGAAAATAATAATAAGGTAGTCAATAATCCATCAACCAATAATCCCAATACTTCTAATGATGAAAAAGTTATTTCAATAGGAACTAAAATGATTTGTAAAACTTATGACAAAGAAAACAATGATATAACCACTGATGAGATGAGTGTACCAGATGAAATGATTAATTTATCCATAGAGGATGCAAAGAAATATATTAATGAACATTATAGCAATTGGATTATCAATGAAATTAATGAAAATTATATAGAAGTGTATCAAACATCAGAGCCTGTTAATACGGAACCCTATTATTTGATTCAAGAAAAGGATGGCAAAATTTATATTTATGAATTCGATGAAGCAGGAAATAAAAAAATGATCCAAGAAACCAGCATTAATTTTAATTTTTTGAGTGAAGTAGATCAAGATTATTTTAGAGAAGGTATTATTAAATATGACATTGAAGAGGTGCAGGAACTACTCCAAGATTTTGAAAGTTAACTGAAAAAATATTATGTATACCATTTAGTAAAATATACAAAGCATAAACCTATATAAAATAAGGCAAATTAATTTTAAGAGATTTTTAGCAGGGAGTGATTTATTTGTTTAAAATATCTAAAAGCAGCCTTTTTTATATAGGTTTAATTGTGATGCTTTTAAGTTCCTTAAGTATTTCCTTTTATATATATCAAATACCGGACAATATTGATATTTTTGAAAATGAAACTCGGTCTTTTCATGTCAACTTTCCTTTTAAACTTAATTTCAGCGAAGAAGAACAAATTTTAAGTTATACCAACTCCAATCATCCGCTTCGCGAATCTTTCGATATTTCTCCTAATCAATTAGGGAATTCAAGCGTTAATGTTACATTATTTGGAAAAATACCTGTAAAAGAAATTGCAGTTAATGTAATTCCTGATTGTACGGTGATTCCGGGAGGACATTCTATCGGTGTAAAAATGAATATACAAGGAGTTTTAGTTGTTGGAATGGAAGAAATTGAAACCTCTGACGGCAATCATATTAATCCAAGTTTAGAATCGGGTCTTCAAATTGGTGATGCAATCCTTGCTATTAATGGAACAACCGTAACCAATTCTACCCATGTTCAAAGCTTGATCAATGATTCAGTAGAAGAAGTAAGATTGAAAGTTAAAAGAAAGGATCAAATTCTCAATTTTACTGTAAAACCTGTTTTCTCAAAGGCTGATCAACAATATAGAATAGGTTTATGGGTCCGAGACAAAACTGCCGGTATAGGTACATTAACCTATTATGATATAACTCGGCATACTTTTGGTGCATTAGGACATGCAATCACAGATGTTGATACCGGCGTTCTGTTAGACGTTCAGGATGGTGAAATATTGCACTCGAAAGTCTTATCCATTCAGCAAGGTAAATCCGGAGTTCCCGGAGAAATAAAAGGTATTTTTTATGAGGCTGATAAGCCCATTGGTTCTTTATATTCCAATACCCATTATGGTATTTTCGGTGAGTTGTACAGAGATTTTTCTAATCCATTATATAAGTCTGCCATTGAAATAGGTTACCAAAAAGATATTAAAAAAGGAAAAGCATATATTTTAACAACTTTAGAAGACAATACCATTCACAAGTATGAAATTTATATTGAAAAAATTAATTATCAATCTAAGCCAAGTACTAAAAGTATGGTGATTCGAGTAACGGATAAAAGATTACTTCAAAAAAGCGGAGGAATTGTACAAGGTATGAGTGGAAGCCCCATTATTCAAGATGGTAAATTAATAGGTGCGGTTTCCCATGTTTTTGTTAACGATCCGTGCAAAGGATACGGTCTATTTATCGAATGGATGTTACACGCTTCGAATCAATATGAGGGCGAAAACTATGTAAATAACTTAAATTTAGCTAATTAACTGTATTTTACAGTTATATTATGTTACAAATAATATTTTTTATAATTATTATAAGTTATTGAGAAGGATTTTTTATCCAGGTGTCGAATATATAATTAAACATCACCAAAATACATCAAAGGGGGAGTTTGTTTTGGAGCAAATTAGGGTTGGTATAGCTGATGATAATAATGATTTTTGTGAGATTTTAACAGAATTTCTAGATCGTCAGCAAGAAATTGAAGTGGTTTGGACTGCTAAAGATGGATTGAATGCTGTAGATTCAATATCAAATGAAGTGCCAGATGTACTTATACTCGATATCATTATGCCTCATTTAGATGGGCTAGGCGTACTAGAAAAAATTGCAGGTATGAATTTACAAAATGTACCTAAAGTTATCGTATTATCTGCTGTTGGTCAAGAGTATATTACTCACAAAGCAATTAATATGGGGGCAGATTATTATATTGTTAAGCCTTTTGACTTTAACACCTTAACAAAAAGAATTTATCAATTAGCCGGTAAATTAGATGGGGTTAGTCAAATTAACAAGAAAAATATTTCTAAAGCATTATTTAAAAGTTTGGGAAGCGAAACAACAGATTTAGAAACAGATATTACTAATGTTATTCATGAAGTTGGTGTTCCAGCTCATATTAAAGGATATCAATACTTGAGAGAAGCTATTACAATGGTTGTTGAAAATATAGAACTTTTAAGTGCTGTTACAAAGGAATTATACCCTTCAATTGCTAAAAAATATAATACGACACCAAGCAGAGTAGAAAGAGCTATCCGCCATGCTATTGAAGTAGCTTGGAATAGGGGCAAAATTGACACAATCAATGCATTATTTGGTTATACTGTACATAACGATAAAGGTAAACCTACAAACAGTGAATTTATTGCAATTATAGCAGATAAACTACGTTTAGAGAGAAAAGCTGTTTAAAAATGATTATTATAGGCTGGGAAACCAGCCTTTTTTTTGTTTATAGAATATTATTAACTTTTCTTTAAATTCTTCGTATTAGAACATCTGCATTTTTCAGAATATTTATTTTTGTTTGACAATAATTGCAGTAAATATTATAATGTTATTACAATATAATTTTATTACAATTAGGTCTGTGCAGATAAAATAACTATAAAGATTGGAGATTATGGAAACATCGGACATGACAAAGGTGTAAATAGTGTCGCATGTGTTTTTCGGGTAGTGGCCATTGTATAATTTGGCGGTAGATAAAGTGTTTTTTTACAAGGCTCAATTAAACAGAATATAGGGGGTTCTTGTTTTTTTGCCAAAAAAACTCTGATGCCCTATAAAATAAAAGTTTTCAGAGAAAACTAAGGAGTGTCAAATACGACACTACCACAAAAAGAGGAGGATTTAAGTATGAAAAACAGTATGAGGCTAATCTGTCTATTGCTAGTTTTGGTTTTAGTGTTCATGAGTGGGTGTGCCCAACAATCTCCCAACGAGACAAATGATGCTGATCAAGAAAATAATAATCAGCAAGTGGAAGAGACCATTGTATTAAAAGCCGGAATACCTAATGCTATAGGCCATCCGCATTACAAAGGCCTGGAAGTATTCAAAGCGCAAATGGAAGAAAAGAGCAATGGCAGAGTAACGGTTGACCTTTTCCCCGCAGGACAACTAGGGGCTGAAAGAGACCTCACTGAGGGGTTACAGTCAGGTACTTTGGACTTGAGTTGTATTACTTTTGGAGTTACAGCTAGCTTTGCTCCTGAATTAAATGTTTTTGGATTGCCTTTCCTTTTCAGAGACAGCGAACATTATCAAAAGGTTGTAAGTGGTGAGATTGGAGCAGAATTAGCACAAAAAATTCAGGATAAGAATATTGGTCTTAAGATTATGGGTTATACCGGACCAGTTTTCCGAGTGCCTTTTACTAAGAAAAAGCCTCTTAATGCTCTGGAAGATTTAAAAGGTTTAAAAATTAGAACAATGGAAGTGCCGGTGCATATGGCTACTTATAAATCACTTGGGGCAAGTCCAATTCCTATAGCTTATACAGAGCTTTATACCTCGCTTCAATTAGGAACTGTTGATGCAGCTGAGAATGCCATTGCAACGATTTACGCCGATAAATTGTATGAACAAGCACAGTATGTATATAAAGTTCCTGTTGTAGTAAACGGTTTAGTATGGCTGTACAGCGATAGCAGATTCAAAGCATTGCCTGAGGATGTCCAAGATTTAATCTTAGAAGTCATGCCTGATGTTGTAAAAGCAACAGACGATGCATATTTAGCTTTTGAAGGAGAAGGGGAAGAAAAAATAAAGGAAGCAGGCATTACGGTCAACGAAGTTGACGACCTAAAACCTTTTGTGGATAGCGTACAGAACGTGTGGGAAGAAGAAATCAAAAAACTTCCTGATTGGGCTTCTCAGATGGTTGAAGATATCCAAGCTTTAAAATAGCGAAGATTTTTATGTAGGAACTCATGTACAAAAGGCCAATTTAAATTGGCCTTTTAAATTAAAGAAGGAGAGGGAAAATCCTATGCGACGTATAGAAATTCAACATTCTGAGGTAGGTTTTGTTCATAAGACCATTCAATACATGGATAAATTTCTGGAAAAATTATCAAAATGTTGTTGTATCGTTTTATTGACCAGCATTATTACAATTACTCTAATACAAGTCTTTTGTAGATTTTTCTTGGGCTTCGCTTTTGCCTGGGGAGAAGAAATAGTGCGATATATGGGTATATGGATAGCTTTTTTAGGGATCGGTTTAACCTATAAAATGGGCGATTTAATGTCTGTTCATTATTTCTTATCTCGTTGTTCCTCCAAAAAACGGAAGCTTATATTAAAGCTAACCATTATCATCAATATCATCTTTGTTATGGCAGTGGTTTGTTCCGGCTATGCGCTGGTAAGAAGTCAACTGATTTTTGTTCAGCCGTCACCTGCCATGCAGATACCCATGTATATCCCATACATGGCAATACCTGTAGGTATGTTTATATTTTTGATATTTCTCATTAATTCTGCTTTATCTACTTATCGTATAAAGGATAACCGACAATGAACTACATTTCAGTGCAGCTTTTAAGGAACCATTGGAATGAACATATTTTAATTAGGGAGGCTTGTTTATGTTTGAAGTTTTAATTTTTGTTATCCTTTTGATTTTAGGAGTGCCCATAGGTTTTGTTGTTGGAATTACCGCTTTAATTATCATTTTACAAAGCGATATGCCTTTCATGTTATTAGCGCAGCGTATGTTTACGGGAATAGATTCATTTTCTTTAATGGCTATTTACTTTTTTCTTTTAGCAGGAGAAATCATGAATTATGGCGGCGTTACCAGTAGGCTGATCAATTTTTCTAAGCTCATAATAGGAAGATTAACCGGGGGATTTGGGCAGGTTAATGTTTTAGTCAGCATGCTCTTTGCCGGTATTTCCGGCTCAGCCACAGCCGATGTTGCAGCAACGGGAGGTATTTTAATTCCTGCTATGGAGAAGGATGGCTATTCAAGGGGATTTAGTGCGGCACTTACGGCAGCTACGGCCTGTATAGGGCCTATCATTCCACCCAGTATAATAATGGTTATATTTTCGGTTGCCACTTCTGTTTCCATTGGAGAATTGTTTTTGGGAGGGGTTATCCCTGGTTTATTATTAGGGGTTAGTATGATGGTTTACTGCTATTATTATGCAAAAAAGCATGGCATTAAAGGTGTGGGTGTAGCGTGCACCAGAAAAAAAGTTCTTTCCCTTTTATTAGATGCCTCCCTTGCAGTAATCAGCCCTGCCATTATACTTGGAGGTATTTTAAGCGGTATTTTTACGCCCACAGAAGCCGGTGCGGTGGCGGTGGGATATGCCTTATTTTTAGGGTTATTTGTCTATAAAGAACTTAAAATCTCTGATTTACCACGAATTCTTATCAATACTGCTACCACAAGCGGAACGGTATATCTTATCATCAGTATGGCCGCAGTATTGTCATGGATCATCACATATAATGGCATTGCAATATCGATTCAAAACTTTATTACCCAAACGACAAACAATCCACATCTCATAATGGCCTTTATGTTGGTCGTCTTATTGGCTATCGGTACGTTTATGGAAGCCGCAGCAGCGATCATTCTCTTAAGCCCGGTGTTTGTACCTATATTTTCACAATACGGCTACAGCCCTACACATATAGGCATCACTATGTGTATAGGAATGGTAATAGGTCTGATTACACCTCCGGTGGGTACATCTCTTTTTGTTGTAGCAAAAATCGGAAAACTCAATTTGGAACAAGTGAGCAAGGAGGTAATACCACTAATTATTGTAGCCATCGTTGTGTTAGCTTTAGTAGCCTATATACCGGCGCTGACTTTAACTATCCCAACTTGGTTTTTTGGAAAGTAGGATGCATGACATTTATCTAAGGCAAATTCATCAATGGTGAAATAAAATGAAAGGAAAAGTCAGATGTATATTAACGATTCTATTATTATAACAGATGATAACGATCTCGAGAAACTTAAGAATCTATATTTGAATAAGTTATCAAAACCTAAATTAACTTCCGAAAGAGCTAGACTGATCACAGAAGCATATAAGGAAAGTGAAGGACAGCCAGTATTAATAAAAAGGGCACACGCTTTGAAAAAAATCTTAAGTGAAATGAGTTTATATATTCAACCTTGGGAATCCATTGTCGGAAATATAGCACCGGAACCTGTATCCATTCCCGTTTACCCCGAAGGCGCCGTAGACTTCATTCTGGAGCAATTAGACAGTTTTGAGACTAGAGAAGGCGACAAATTAATCGTTACCGACGATGTAAAACAAGAATTAAGGAAATGTTTGCCGTGGTGGAAAGGAAAAACGCTGAAAGAATATGTGTTATCTATGACACCTGAAGATGTAAAAAGAGGCAATGACTTAGGTTTTTACACGTATGAAAACATGCTGACCGGCGGCATCGGACATTTTGTACCGGATTATGAAAAAGTTTTACAATGGGGTATAAGCGGTATTGTAGAGAACATCAAAAATAAGATGCAGATGCTTGATTTAACCTGTATCAACGATTTTCAGAAAAACGTATTTTATCGGTCTTGCTTAACCGTTTGTGAAGGCATCAGAATATATGCCAATAGATATGCCAGCCTTGCTAAAGAATTGGCAGACAAATGTGATGTTCCGGCGAAAAAAGAAATATTGTTACAAATTGCGAAAAATTGTGAGCGTGTACCTGAAAAACCGGCGGAAACTTTTTGGGAAGCACTGCAAACAGTATGGTTTACCCATGCCATTTGCTATATAGATTCCAATGGTTATGCAGTGACGCTGGGCAGATTTGATCAATATTTATATCCATATTATAAGAGAGACATTGATCAGGGCAACATTACAAGAGAAGAAGCAAAGGGAATGATTATTAGCTTTTGGTTGAAATGCTGTGACATCATAAAACTGTACAGCAACGGAGCTTCCCAGGTGTTTTCAGGGTTTCCGGTCAGTCAGGCTCCGGCAATAGGCGGCTTAACACCTTATGGAGAAGATGCCACCAACGAGCTTTCCGAATTAGTTCTGGAAGTAGAGGAGAGAGTGAAACTTCCTCAACCGGACTTAGCTATTTTTTGGACTAATAAGATGAAAGAAGAATTTGTTTTAAAAGCGGCTAAAGTGGTTATCAAGAATAACAAACCTAAATTCTTTAACAACCATAAAGGGATACAATCGTTAATCCATGGCGGCGTGTCTCCGGAAGAGGCACGCAAGGACTGGGGATTTGTTGGTTGTGTTGAAAACACGGTTGCAGGTAAGACATGGGGATGGCACAATTCAGGCTTTTATAACATAGGAAAGTGCCTTGAACTGGCCCTGAATAATGGGATTGAAATAAAAAGTGACATTCGGTTAGGCGTTGCTTCAGGGGACCCGCTGGGTTTCAAATCATTTGATGAGCTATTGGAAGCCTTTAAAAAACAGGCGGTTGGTTGTATTAATAAGGTGGTTCAGGGTGTTCATGCCGTGGAATTGGGGCATAGGAAAATGTGGCCGGAAGTATGGGAATCAATAGTGATCAATGATTGCATAGAGAAAGGCTGCGATGTCCACCACGGTGGTGCACGATACAATTACAGCGGCATACAGGCTGCAGGATTAGCTACGGTAGTTGATTCATTAATGGCCATAAAAGAATTCGTGTTCAAGAAAAAAGAAATCGAGATGAGCAGACTGTTGAATGCAATCCATAATAATTTTGAAGGTGAAGAAATGTTAAGGCAAAAGCTTCTCAATAAAACGCCTAAGTACGGTAATGATATTGATGAAGCAGATCAGTTAGCCTGCGATATCGTCTCATTTCTATGTGATGAAGTAGAAAAGTATAAAAATATGCGAGGCGGAAAATTTATAGCAGGTTTTTATACCAATGCATCACAGGTGTTTTTCGGCAAATTTGTGAGCGCTACACCGGATGGACGAAAAGCAGGCGAAACACTCTCAGATGCATGTTCCCCTTCACATGGCGCAGACATCATGGGAGAAACCGCAGTCTTATGCTCCGTAGCCAAGCTTCCTTCTGAAAAAGCGGTTAATGGCATGTTATTAAATATGAAGTTTAATATGGACTCCCTGAATAATGAAGATGGGTTGGAGAAATTCTCAAAATATATTATAACGTTTATGAAACTAGGCGGTTTTCATGTCCAGTTTAATATCATTGACCCTCAGGTACTCATCGATGCCCAGAAGAATCCTGAAAAATATCCTAATCTTATGGTGAGGGTAGCGGCTTATGTTGCCCTATGGAATCAATTGAGCAAAAAAACTCAAGACGAAATAATAAAAAGGTCCTTATACCACATAGGTTAAACGGATTAAGTTGCAAATGGTACTTCAACCAATGAAAGGATGGGGTGAAGTCATGGTAGAAACAGAAGGAATGATCATTAAACTTGAAAGATTCAAGCTTAATGACGGCCCTGGTATTAGAACCACGGTTTTTACAAAAGGATGTCCTTTAAGATGCTTATGGTGTTCCAATCCGGAGAGTCAAGAATCATATCCCGAGATTCTTTATAACCAGTCTCTTTGTATTGTCGGATGTCGAGAATGCATTAAAGTATGTCCAAATAACAGCATAACCAAAATTGATGAAAAGATTGTAATCAATCATTCCCTTTGCAAGAAATGTTATCGGTGTGTAGAAGTTTGTGATGTGGGAGCGCTGAAAAAAGTAGGCGACATCATAAACTTTGAAGAGATATATAAGAGAGTAGAAAGAGATATTCCATTTTACAAAGAAACAAAAGGGGGCGTAACGGTATCAGGGGGCGAACCTTTAAATCATAAGGGATTTACCAGGGAACTCTTTAAGGTTTGCAGGGAAAATGGTATCCATACCGCTCTGGATACGTCCGGGTATGGAGATATGGATGAAATATTGAGATATACCGATTTGGTGCTCTTTGATATGAAGCATATAGATGATTCATTGCACAAAAAATATACCGGTGTGAGCAATAAGATCATCCTTGAAAACATAAAAAAAGTAAGTAACAATCATATTCCTATGATCATTAGAATTCCTTTGGTTCCCGGGATTAATGACTCAAAAGAAAATATGAAACAATTCATCGAATTCCTTAAAGACATCCGTTTTATACGCGTCGACCTTTTGCCTTATCATGGATTAGGCATAGATAAATACACTCAACTGGGTAGAGTGTACCAGCTGGAAGACTTAAAGACATTGGAAAAATCAGATTTAGAGGAAATTATAGAATTATTTAATATTAATGGAATAAAGTGTTTGGCACAGTGTTAGAAATAATTTTTAATCTTTGAAATCAAATCGGCTTGGGCCGGATACTATCATTTAAAGAGAGGAAGCCTTTACTATGAATACGAACAGCGGAAGTTTAAAAAATGAGATGGCATATGACCTCCCAACGGTTACCATATTTCCGGGAAAATATATCCAAGGCCCGGGCAGCCTTAAGGAGGCAGGGAATTTTCTGGGTATTTTAGGAGATAAACTTCTGATTACCGGTGGAAAAAGAGCCATGGCCAGTGTGGAAACAAAGCTCTTTGAGTCATTAAAAGAAAAAGGGATCCAATGGATTAAAGAGGCATTCTGTGGGGAATGCACAGAGAAGGAAATCGGACGTCTAACGGAAATCGGCAAAGCAGAAGGTATCAAAGCCGTGGTGGGAATTGGGGGAGGAAAAGCCATCGATGCTGCAAAAGTAGTAGCCTCAAATCTTCATATTCCTGTAGGCATAATACCAACCGTTGCGTCAACGGATGCCCCTACAAGCACCGTTTCAGTCATATATGATGAGTGGGGTGAGTTCAGTCACTATGTACGCTTTAAGCGAAACCCTGACATCGTACTAGTAGATACTGAGATCATTGCAAAAGCGCCTTCGCGTTATTTGGTAGCCGGTATCGGCGGGGCATTGGGAATCTATTATGAAGCAGAGGCGTGTTATAAGTCAGGGGCCATTACCATAGCCGGCGGACGCCCTTCATTATTAGCTGCACAGTGTGCAAAAATCATCGGAGACGTACTCTTCACATATGGCAGGATGGCTAAGGTTTCCTGTGAAATGGGGATATGGTCTCCGGCCATTGAAAAAGTGGTGGAATCCAGCCTTTTATTCAGCGGTATCGGTTTCGAAAGCGGCGGGCTGGCATTGGCACACAGTATTTATCATGGGTATAGAAATCTAGGTGGAAAAGATAAGATGCATGGCGAGGTCGTAGCCTTCGGCGCATTAGTACAAATGGTTCTTGAGAGTAGGTCCGAAGAAGAAATCACTTGCATTTGCAAATTTTGTAAGGATATGAAGCTGCCTTACAGACTTGAAGATATAGGCGTTGATCGCCAGAATATACAAAAGATCAATGAATTATCCAAAATAGCTTGGGAACAGGGAACCGCTTTGAATATGCATTGTGATGTTAACCCTGACAAAATAAGTGCTGCTGTTCTCCTTGCTGACTATTTAGGCAGAAATACGACATGAGTTGGAGGTGTATTTTATGGCGTTTGGATATTGCGGCAAAACCCTTCGAGTAAATCTTGAAAACAGTACCATAAAAGTAGAAAATATTTCGGAGATTTTAATGCGAAAATACTTTGGGGGTAAAGGATTAATTACGTACTACCTTGTAAAGGAAGTCAACCCAGGTATAGACCCACTGAGTCCAGAGAATAAACTTATCTTTGCAAACGGTATCATGACCGGTGTCCCCGTTGCGGGCATGGTGAGATTTGCAGTGGGTGCCAAGTCACCGTTAACAGGAGGTTATGGCCAAACTGAGGCGGGAGGGTTCTGGGGACCCGAATTAAAGATGGCAGGGTATGATGTGATCATATTGGAAGGAAAAGCACCGAAACCGGTATATCTCCTGATTAAAGACGGGGAAGCACAGATCAAAGATGCTTCCCACCTTTGGGGCAAAAGGAGCGATGAATCTGAAGAAATGATCCGGCAGGAGAATAATGATAAAAGAATACGTGTGGCACAAATCGGTCAAGCAGGTGAGAATTTGGTTCGATATTCCTGTATTATCAACGAGTTAAAACATGCCAACGGGCGTACAGGTATGGGCGCCGTCATGGGCTCAAAAAATTTGAAGGCCATTGCCGTAAGGGGAAAAGAAAAAATTGAATTTAAGGACAAAGCAAAAGTGATGGCAATCGCTAAGTGGTATAACAGTAATGTCCGGAAATCACCCGTTATGTTCGGCCTTTACGATGAAGGAACGTCCAACAGCGTTAATGCCCTGAACAAAGCCGGTATTCTCCCCACACTTAATTTTAAAAAAGGCTATTTTGAAAATGGTGATAAAATATCAGGCCCTTATATGAGGGACACCATACTCAAAAAACGTTCGGGGTGTTACGCATGCATTATTCAATGCAAGAGGGAAGTTGAAGTGGACCGTGAAGATCTGAAAGTGGATTCCAAATTTGGAGGACCTGAATATGAGACAATCGCTGCTTTTGGTTCCCTGTGCGGGATAGACGATATCCAGGTCATTGCCAAGGCCCATGAACTATGCAACAAGTATACACTGGATAGTATTTCTACCGGGGGAGTCATTGCCTTTGCCATAGAATGCTACGAGAACGGCATTCTCACTAAAGAAAGTACCAATGGATTAGAATTGAGATTCGGCAACTCCCAGAGTGTTCTTAAGCTTATTGAAATGATCGCAATGCGTGATGGTATAGGAGATCTTCTGGCAGAAGGGGCACAGCGTGCGGCAGAGAAAATCGGCAGGGGAGCAGAAAAATTTGCCATGACCGTTAAAAATCAGGAGCTCCCACTGCATGATCCTCGGGGTAAGACCGGTGTAGGGATTGCGTATGCGGTTTCAGATACTGGGGCAGAACACATGCAGGCACCTCATGACTCCATGTTTCAAGTTAAAAACTATCATTTAGAAACCCTTAAAGCCATCGGCATTGAGGAGACCATCAAGCCGTTGGACTTGAATGAAAATAAAGTCAGGGTACTGTATCTTACCCAGCTGATTTGGTGTTTTTATAACATGGCCGGGATATGTATGTTTGCACCTGCACCTCGTGGTATTCTATCTTTTGAGCAATTATTAGAACTGATCCAAGCTGTTACCGGTTGGGATGTAAGCCTTACGGAAATTATGAAAGCCTCAAAGCGCTCTTTAACCATGAGCCGTGCTTATAACCTTTCATGCGGCTTCACATATAAAGATGACAGATTACCCGATCGTTTACATGAACCATTGGAGGATGCTACTTTTGAGAATTCGGCCATAGACAGGGAAAAGTTCCAAAAGGCTATCAAAATCTATTATGGGCTTATGGATTGGGATGAGGAAGGCGTCCCTTTAAGGGATGAAATGGATGCATTGGATGTCAGTGAGATTGAACTGTAAAGGATTCCTTAAATTAGGAGAGTGATAAACATGTCGGTGCGGTTAGTATTCCATGGAGGACTGCATTTAGCAGAAAAACAAAAAAGAAAAGAAGTATACGTTGAATTGGAAAAAGAATCCAATCTCCTGGAGGTGCTGCAAAAAATCGACTTTCCTGCAAATTCATTTTGGCTTGCAGTGGCGGAGAATAGAGTGTTGAAACTGTCGGATAATCTTAAAGGAAATGAAAAGATTGAATTTTATCCACCGGTTTTAGGAGGATAAAAACATACTTTTGGATTTTAGAAACTAAGGATGCCATTGAGTAATGTTCTCTATGATAGTAAGGAGTGAAAATGTTTGGGATACAAAATACTGTTACCACAAGATATCCATCATTGTGGGAAAGAATACTTGTCATCAAAAGGTTATGAGATAAAACATGGCACTGGATTAACAAGAGAAGAAATGATGAGTGATGCAATAGATTGCCATGCCATCCTTGCAAGAACTGCTAGAATACCAAGGGAAGTGATGGTCGCAGGTAAAAAGATTAAAGTCATTGCAAGGCATGGGGTAGGCGTAGATAATATCGACTGTAAAGCAGCAGGAGAGTTAGGCATATGCGTGACCAATGCTCCCGAGTCCAATACAAATTCTGTGGCTGAGCATGCCATGGCTTTGATCACCGGGATATCAAAAAATATTATTGTACAGGACGACGCAGTTAGACAGAATCGATTTGAAAATAGAAATCAATTATTGAGTTGGGATTTAGAAGGCAAAACATTATCTATTATTGGGCTTGGCAGGATTGGGAAAATAGTTGCAAAGAAAGGGATTTACGGGTTTGGCATGAAAGTAATCGGCTATGATCCGTATATTAAAAGAGAACAGGTACCGGAGGATATTGAGTTGGTCACCGATTGGGAGGAAATTTTTATGAGATCCGATTTTGTTTCTATGCATTTGCCTTGTACAGAAGAAACAAAAGGCATCATCGGTCAAAAAGAGTTTGGACTCATGAAAAATACTGCATATTTTATCAATGTTTCAAGAGGTGAAGTGGTTAAGGAAGGAGAGTTGTTTGAAGCACTTAAAAATAAAACCATTTCAGGCGCTGCAATTGATGTCTTTGAAACGGAACCTCCCGAAGAAAACAATCCTTTATTCACATTGAACAATATCATTCTTTCACCTCATAACGCAGCGTTAACTCATGAAGCGATGGAACGGATGGCTCTGCATGCGGCTATGGGCATAGATGATGTTTTAAGCGGTAGAAAGCCAAAGTGGCCGGTAGTTTGTCCGGAA
>JANQMT010000036.1:0-6807 GCA_028279945.1 Clostridia bacterium | reverse complement strand
GGAAAATATTGTTGCAACTATGGGAATGGACTTTGTAGATCCGGAACTTGCAATAGGTCTTCGTGAATTTACTTCCGGAGGATTAACCTTTTTGATTCTTCCCATATTAGCCGGAATCGGTTTCAAATCGTACGGCGTCCTATTTGATACTGTGCCAACAATGGCCTTTACCTATATCGCAATTGCAGGCGTATTTGCGGGAGCAAGTTATTTTTTCTATTATAAGGCTGCTAATGCCTGCGGTGCTTCCCGGAGCATGGCGCTAAATGTTACATACACCATATCAGCAATGATTATCGGGGTAATTTTTTTGGGAAGCGATATTACGTTGATATTAGTAATCGGTACAATAACTTTGCTGAGCGGAGCAATGTTTGTTGCAGGTAAACCGGCTGAATTATTGACACTAAGAGATATAGATTAGGAAAGTATAGAGATCAGGCTTGAGTGTGGCAAGGGTACACTCAAGCAGATTTTCATTAATTATGTAAAGCCAGACGATATCTTTATTAAATGCCTCCAGTCATATCTTTTCATCCTCGGAACGCTCTATTGGAAATTTTTCAGGCTGCCAAGTAGGTTTGTTAAAAATCAGATCCTGTTTCAAAATGTGGGGAAAATATTAGACTGAAAAATGAGTGAACTCATATTTTAGACCAAGTGTATCTTTTCTTATAGAAAAAGTCAATGTTTTTTTGTATAATTGTTTCATACAACATTTGGGAGGTTTATATGAGTAAACGGGAAGAACAGAAAAATAGATATCGAAATCAAATTATAGCAGCTGCAAAGGAAATATTTCTTAAAGAAGGTTTTCATAGAGCGACAACAAAGAAAATTTCAAAACTAGCCGGTGTTGGAGAAGGAACCATCTATAATCACTTTAGAACAAAAAGTGATATACTCATCTGTATTTATAAAGATTTAGTTTATGGAGATGAAAAGAACGACTATGTTTATGAATCAAAAAAATTTAATAGTGCTTTTGAATACATAGTAGATTTCTTTGATTTCTATTGGCAAAGCACTAAAAAAATTGATAAAGAATGGTTAAGAGAACTCTTTTCAACAGCTTATAAAAGTGCAAGTATAGATAATATATATAGTAAATTTATAGATATTGACAAGATTTGGATAGACAGACTACAAGCTCTTTTAATGGATCTCAAAAAAGACAAATTGATTAAAGACTCAATCGAGTTAGAAAGGCTTCTGAGTATCTTGTACTCTTTAATTATGCAAAATTATAGTGAATATGCAATTTTTAATGAGATGTCGTACGATTATTTTCGTCATGAATTGATTTCCGATTTAGAGTTTTTATTCGATAATATATTAGTCTAATATATATGTATAGTTTAAGAAATCAGTAGAAAAATATTTTTACTGATTTTTTAATACCCAATTTATGGTTAAACAAAAGAATTGACAACTTCTGTCGGTCGAGTGTATAATGAAAACAGACAGAAGTTGTCGGTTTTTTAAAAGGAGTGCTTGTCTATGAAAGAAAAGTTTAAGGATATTGATATCAACAACGAAAAAGTTAACAGAATCATCAATTGTGCTTTAGAAGAATTCAGTAAGAACAAATTTGAAAAAGCGTCCACAAACAATATTGTTAAAGCCGCAAATGTATCTAGAGGATTGATGTACCACTATTTTAAAGATAAGCAAGAGTTGTTTGAATTCTTGATTGATTTTTCTATCACAATAGTCGTTAAAGAATTTAAAGAAAGATTCGATTGGAGTGATAAGGATTTACTCAATAGATTTAAACAAGTTGCAGAAATTAAGCTGGAATTATTTTTTAGATACCCTTATCTGATAGACTTTTATGTTAAAGCTGTTGATGAAGCATTAATTAATGAATTGAAGAATAGCGAAAGATTAAAAAATGCAGGCATTCACAAACAATTCTATATGGAAAATATTGATAGAAGCAAATTTAAAGATGATATTGATGTAGATAAAGCCATTAATGTCATTCGATTGACATTGAAAAAAAATAATGAAGAGAATGAAAGCAGGCTGAAGTCCGGCGAGGTTTTAGATACAGAGGAAATCTTTAAAGAGTATAACGACTATATTGAATTTTTCAGAAAGGTATTTTATAAATAATCCTAATGGGTATTCCATTATGAGAAAAAATCAAGAAATGAGGTGAATCATTATGAGTAGAGCTAGAAAAGGGATTAATAAAAACCTCATGTTTTTATTATTGGGGAGAATGGTATCCGATATTGGGTCCAGCATTCAGATTATGATTATGCCCCTCTATATTATTGATATTGGTGGTACGGCAGGGACTGTTGGTTTGTTTTCATTTTTAGCCTTGGTGCCAACACTCTTGGTCTATCCTTTTGCAGGTGTGCTGGGGGATCGATTGAACAGAAAAAGAATCATGGTAGCATCTGATTTTATCAGTGCAGTGATTATTTTGTTATTAGCCTATGTTTCATATATAGATAGAATAAATCTGGTTTTATTATTATTGGCTCAGGTTTTGGTTGCGCTGCTATATGGATTTTTTGATCCGGCAACAAAAGGCATGATTCCACAGCTGGTGGCTGAAGATGCACTCAATAAAACCAATTCAAAAATTGCCACATTAAGAATTATATCAGGCTTGGTTTCGCCGATGATTGCTGTAACGCTGTACACAAGTTTTGGTATTACAGTATTGTTTTTAATCAATGGGATATCGTTTCTTATATCTGGGAGCAGCGAGATGTTGATTCAATATAAGCATGTCAAAAGAGAATCTATAGAGGGTGTTCAGGGTATAATATCAGATCTGACAGAGGGTGTTAGATATATTCAAAATAGTGAACTCATTGGGAAATTAAGTGTTTATTTTCTTATGGCATTTGCATTTATCCAGCCTGTGTTCGCTGTTGTATTACCATTATTTTATAGAACAAAGCTAAATTATCCGGATACTCAATATGGACTGCTGCAAATGATATTGCTATTAGGAGCTTTAGTAGGCAGTATTTTGGTTGGGATGTTTGGCAAGGAAGATAAACTGAGAAAATCTTTGAGCATAGGAATCGGTTTAACCGTTTGTTCAATGTTTATTTTCTCAATCATCATATTCCCTCAAAGCCTAAAAGCCCTGGGAAATGATACATTGTTATATATAGCATTACTTGCATCAGTCCTTTTTGTTTTATACACATCCTTGATGTTTATCAGTATTCCGGTACAAACCATTATTCAAAAAGAGACACCAAACGAATATATGTCTCGCATATTTTCAATAGTAGGCATGATAAGCAAAGGCGGTATGCCCATAGGTGCATTAGTGTATGGCTTAATTCTAGAAAAACTTGAAATACACTTAACCGTTTTTACTGCAACCATAGTGGTAATGCTGATATCCATTAGGTTTTTAGCCTCTATATTTAAGAAGCAAGAATTTTAATCGTTTTTTGATTATACAAAGTAAGTAAAAAAGCAATTCTTTTAATATAAGACAATGTGAAGGAGGATACTATGATTTACGGATTTAAAACAAGTAAAGTGCCGCTTTTGTCAAAAGTAGGTGGAAAGGCAAAATCTTTAATTGAAACAACAAAAGCAGGATTAAATGTGCCTGAAGGATTTGTATTATCAGTAGATTTCTTTACAAGTTGGATGGATGAAATTAAATCTACTCCGGTATGGAAGCGTTTCTTAGAAACACCATCTAAAGAAATGTGTGAAGAACTTAAAAAGCTTACAAAGGATTTAGAATTTAACTCGGAACAAAAGAAAGCCATAGAAAAAGAACTGAAAAAACTCTCAAAGCACTCTATCTTTGCAGTACGTTCTTCATCTCCTGAGGAAGATTTAGAAGATACAAGTTTTGCAGGTATGTATGAAACGTATCTTGGCGTAACAAAAGCCCATTTAGATCAAACCATAAAAAAAGCTTTTGCTTCAATGCTGGATACCCGTGTTGTAGAATACAAAAAATTAAATCATATATCTCTTGAAAATCCACAGATTGCAATTATTGTTCAACGCCAAATTGCTTCTGAAATTAGTGGTATTGCGTTTTCGTTAAACCCTCAGAACAATTGTTATGACGAAGCAGTCATTAATGCCGGCTTTGGATTAGGCGAAACCATCGTATCAGGTCAAGTAACACCGGATACCTATGTAGTGGAAAAAGTAAAGAAAAAAATCATTGAAAAGAATGTGATGGATAAAGCCATAGGATTATGGCTGCAAGAAGATGGGGGTACGATTGAAAAAAATAATGAAAATCCAAAGGTTCCAGCACTTACTGATGAGCAGATTCTTCAAGTGTCAGACCTGACTGCAAAGTGTGAGAATCATTACGGATTGCCTATTGATATGGAGTGGGCCATTGCAGATGGACAGCTGTATCTATTGCAAGCACGTCCAATAACCACATACCTGCAGCTCTATGATGATATGATCACTCAGCCGGGAGAAAGAAAAAAACTCTATATGGATACCATCGTATTGACACAAGGTTTTTCTGAAAACTTTTCAGTTTTAGGATTGGATATCTTTTCAGAATTACTTGAAAGAGCAAAAGGGGGTATGATGCCAAAAGGTAAAGAGGGCGTTGCCTTATATACCCACGGCCGACAGTATTTAATCGTTTCACACTGGCTGAAAAGTTTTGGGGTAAAAAGAACAAAGCAAATGATGGGCAGCTATGAAAAACCAACAAAAAAAGTACTTGAAAGCATTGACTTAGTTGGTGAATACATGCCGGAAAAATCTACTGAAAAATTAAAGAAAATGAGAAAGAGAACCATCGTATTTTTATTAAAAAACGTACCGGCCATGGTTAGTGGAATGCGTAACCACAAAAAAGCCGTCAACAATTACAATGAAGCCGCGAAAAAAGTATTCAACGCTTATAAAAACGTAGTCCAAAGTGATAAGCCTTTCGATGAATTGGTAGATGGGACTTTTGATGCTTTTGAAGACCTAATAGGTCCGGCAACCGGATTGATCGGAGGTATAATAAGTTTCGCAAGAATTAAAAAATTGTTTAAAAATCAAGGCATGGATGATGAGCTCATCACGCTTAACATGGATTTGCCCGGAAATCCGACCAGTGCTATGGGGTATGCAATGCTGGATTTGGCATCCTATAACGAAGTACAAAAAACCAACACAGCAGAAACGTTTATTAAAAAACTTGAGAATGGTGAATTTTCACAAGATTTTATGGATGCTTACAATGATTATATGCAAAAATATGGCGCAAGAGGTTTTAAAGAAATCGATATAGCAACACCGCGTACATGGGAAAATCCAGAAAAGTTTTTTCATCAATTAAAACAGCTCCGTTTAGATGATAATCAGGTTTTAAATGTAAGGACTAAAAAAGAAGCAGGTTATCAGAAACTTCTGGCTAAAGCAAAAGAACTGGGTAAAGACAAGAAATTTGTGAAATTAGCCGAAACATACAATGCCGTTATGGGGCTTCGTGAACATCCCAAATATATGTATGTAGTAAGTGTTGGCACCCTTAGAAAATGTGTCTTAGAAATAAGTGAAACATTTGTAAAAGAGGGCAGATTAAATCATGTTAACCAAATATTTGACCTTCATATCAATCAGATAGCTGAAGCTCAAAAAAACTCTGAACTTGAGTTGTTACCTTTGATTGAAAAAAATACCGCACCACAAAATAAAAATGCCCATATTAAGGATTGGCCAAAGATCATTGACAGTCGAGGAAAAATCTTTAGATATACTCGTGAGAGTGAAGAAGGAGACATCATAGGCGATGCCATTTCTCCGGGTAGTATTCGAGGCTTTGCCAAAGTCTTGTCATCACCATACGAAAAACCTCTTGAAAAAGGTGAAATCCTTGTAACCAGGGCAACCGAACCTTCATGGACACCCATTTTTGTCAATGCTGCCGGTGTAGTACTGGAAATCGGGGGACCTCTTCAACATGGTGCTATCATTGCCAGAGAATATGGTATTCCATGTGTCAGCGGCGTAGACAGAGCTACGGAAATCATTAAAGATGGTGATTTGATAGAAGTGGATGGATCAAGCGGTATTGTAAAGGTTATAAAGTAGATCAATACAAATTTTGATTTGGAGCATGGATTCTTAAACCCATGCTCCATTTTTACATATTTATTTTCCAGCAAAATTTTAGAAAGCTAAATGAATGCTGATAGACTTGTTTTTTTATCAACCTTTACAGATTATTCTTTTATGTAGCTTGCAACGATTTCGCCATAATATAAAACATGAAAATCGTTATCAGAATACTTTGCTTCTCTGATGCCTTTATCTAGGGTACCTGGTTCCATTGCTTGCTTGTAAACGACTTTGCACTCATAATGAAGATCGCATTCTTCAATAATAGGGCCATTGACGACTTTACCTTTTTTAGGGGTTAAATTACATGCTTCAAATTTGTCAATATCTCTCTTTGATTTCGTACCACAAAGTGCCAATTCTTTTTTTAAGTCTTTTGAAAGCGGGAAGCTGACTGTAAACTCATCTGTTTTTTCAAGAAGCTCATAGGTATATCTTGAATATCTCACAGCTGCCATAAAAATAGGCTTATTCCATATGAATCCTATATTTCCCCACCCTATGGTCATGGTGTTGATCTCATCACCACCCTTTACAGTAAGGAAAGCCCCTTTTCTCAACTGTTCAAGCATTTCTTTTGACATCTCATTGTAATGAATATCTTTAAACATACAAAGCCTCCTTTATTATTAATATATTACCTATTGTAATAATTAAATTTGAGATATATACTTGTTATCTAAAATTATAGATATAATTTATGTTTATATCTTCATCATA
>JANQMT010000183.1:0-49142 GCA_028279945.1 Clostridia bacterium | reverse complement strand
GGTATATAATTTGTAATGGAGAAATACTAGTTTTAATGGAGTGCAACGGAATTAAAACCAAAGGGTTGGAATACTTCGCAGAGGTTTAGGGCACCGACCGTCTTACTCTAGTATTCTTAAATTAAAAATCCCTTTGTTTATTTCCGTAATGAAAATTATATACCAAATGTCTCTCAACATAAATCATAATTCAAGAGTATTATAAAATATTGACCATTTTCATATTCCTAATAAGTGAAGCTTTCATCAAATTATTAAAATAAAAGTATGGTATATAATTTGTAATCAATCAGAAAAAAATCCCATAGGGATTTTTTAGCTTTTAAGCTCTGGACAAATATTCACCTGTTCTTGTGTCAATCTTAATAACTTCCCCTTCTTCGATAAAAATTGGCACTTGAATCACAGCACCGGTCTCTACAGTTGCCGCTTTTGTAACATTAGTAGCGGTATCTCCTTTTATACCCGGTTCTGTTTCAGTTACTTGTAACTCAACAAAATTTGGTGGTTCAACCAGAAAAGCATTTCCTTTATAAAACTTTATGGTTGCCATATCATTTTCTCTTAAATAGATGATTGCATCCTCTACTTGGTCATTTGTCAATGGTACTTGATCATAGCTTTCTAAATCCATGAAATAATATAGTTCACCATCATTATACAAGTACTGCATTTGTTTTGTTTCAATATGTGCCTTTGGGAATTTATCATTTGGGTTAAAAGCTTCTTCTCTGGTAGCACCTGTCAGTATGTTTTTATATTTTGTTCTTACAAAAGCAGATCCTTTACCTGGCTTTACGTGTTGAAAATCTAATATAACATGCGGTTGTCCATTAATTTCAAAAGTTACACCTTTTCTAAAATCACCTGCATAAATCATAAAATTTACCTCCTATTGTAATATTCTTTTATTAACCCTTATACCACTATAAGTTCTTTTTTAGATGAAGTAAGATTTTGTATGCCATCTTCTAATACAACTACCAAATCTTCAATTCGAACACCAAATTTTTGGGGCAGATATATACCTGGTTCTACAGTTACAACCATGTTCTTTGCAAGTTGGGTATCATAAGTTGGGTTAAGCCGAGGTAATTCATGAACCTCCAGACCAACACCGTGGCCCAGCCCATGGCCAAAGTAATTGCCATACCCTGCTGATTCAATGACAGCTCTGGCAGTCTTGTCAATATAGGAAGCCTTTTTACCGGCACAAATAGTATCTAATGCTTCTCGTTGCGCTTTTTTAACAATCTCATAGACTTCTTTTTGTTCATGATCAACATTTCCCACTGCTAAGGTTCTTGTCATATCTGAACAATACCCATTAACAACACAGCCAAAATCCATAGTGAGTATATCTCCATCTTCAATAACTTTATCACTTGCACCGGCATGAGGTTTTGACGATTGATACCCGGAAGCAACAATACTATCAAAGGATAAATGGGATGCACCTGACTTTTTCATAAAAAACTCTAATTCCAGTGCAATTTCCTTCTCCGTTACACCAGGTTTTATAAAATCTAAAATATGAGTAAAAGCCTCATCTGCAATGGCTGCGGCACGCTTGATATGAACAATTTCTTCATCATCTTTTATCATTCTTTGCTGTTCAATGATTTCTTGAACAAATGAAAGCCGTTTGAGAGGAAAAACACTTCTTAGCTTCTTAAATTCCAAGACAGTCATATGTTTTTCCTCAAAGCCTAAAACCATTTTATCGTATTTTTTTAAAAAATCAAATATGGTAAAATGGTTGTTGATCTGAATGATTTCAAATAATTCTTTTTTTGATTCAGCTGCTTCCAAATATCTGAAATCCGTTACTAAAAAATTATCCTTATCTGTAAAGACTATGTAGTAATTGGATGATATAAATCCAGAAAAATAGTATTTATCCTCAGGCTTAGATAATAGTAAAATAGATATACCATTCTTTTTCATATTATTTTTTAATTTTTTAACCCGATTCAAATACAAGTCATTACACAACTTTAATCACTTCTCCCAATATCCCATATATATCTGCCATCATCTTAGATAAAACCATTTCTGCTTGTAGATATTCGCCTGCTTTAGGATCTTTAACAATGATTTGATATAATTCTTGTATTTGTTGCATTTTATCTTGTTCGACTTCATTTCCAAACATTTGTTGCGTTTGTATTTCCATTTGCTTTTGTTGAAAATCATCAAGCATTTTTTTTAAGCTCTCATCTTTTGATATTTCTTGTTTCAAACTGTTATACTGCTTAAACTCTTGAGATTCTTTCAAAGCTTTGGCCAATTGATGTGCACGATCATATACATTCATTTTTATTTCCCCTTTCTATATCTAAATAAAGTGGAATTTTATTATTTAAACCTCCATAATGATAGGAAGTATAACTGGATTTCTTTTGGTTTTGGTATAAATGAATTCTTTTAACTCTTCTCTGATAGCATTTTTTAATGCAGCCCATTCTCTTATACCTTCATCCTGACACTTATCTAATCTTTCTTTAACCGTTTGCTTAGCAGAATCCATTAAGTCTTCAGATTCTCTAACGTATACGAACCCTCTGGAAATTAAGTCAGGTCCTGAACATATTTGTCCTGTTCCTTTTTCTAAAGCAACGACAACAATAATCAGTCCGCCTTCTGATAGTAAACGTCGATCTCTCAGTACAATATTACCAACATCACCTACACCAAGTCCATCTACTAATATTTTTCCTGATGGCACATTTTTTGTTGCCATTTGAGCACGTTTTCTGTTTAATTCCAATACTTGGCCGGTTTCTAAAATAAATATATTTTCCTTAGGCATTCCAAGATTATTTGCAATCATAGCATGACGTCTTAAGTGCTTATATTCTCCATGAACCGGCATAAAATATTTCGGACGTACTAAGGAATGCATCAATTTTAACTCTTCTTCACAGGCATGACCTGAAACATGTATATCGGCTAGATCAGAATAGATAACATCTGCTCCTTTTTCGAAAAGTCTATTGACAACATTGGATACTGTTTTTTCATTACCCGGAATTGGGCTTGAAGATAGAATAACCGTATCACCTTTTTTTATTTGTACAGATTTGTGCTCTGATGAAGCCATCCTTGCTAGCGCGGACATGGGTTCTCCTTGGCTGCCTGTTGTGATAATCACGACTTTATTTTCGTCTATAGAATTGATCTTATTGATATCTACTAATAACTTCTTAGGGATCTTCAAATACCCTAATTCTGATGCAACATTAGCTACATTCACCATACTCCTGCCGGAAATAGCAACTTTTCGATCAAATTTAACCGCTGCATCAATAATTCTTTGTACACGATGTACATTAGATGCAAAGGTAGCAATAATGATTCTGCCTTCAGTGGTCCTAAAAAGATTCTCCAGTGTAATGCCGACTGTTTTCTCTGACATTGTAAATCCTTTACGTTCGGCATTGGTACTATCTGCTAACATTAGCAAAACACCTTTTCTGCCTATATCTGCAAATCTATGAAAGTCTATAGGTTCACTATCAACCGGCGTATAATCAATTTTGAAATCACCTGTATGAACGATCATTCCCATAGGTGTATTGATTGCCAATGCTACAGCATCTGCAATAGAATGATTCGTTCTAATCAGTTCAACAGAAAACACACCCAATTTAATAACATCCCCGGGTTTAACCACATTCAATTGCGCTGCGGTACCTATTGAATGTTCTTTTAATTTGTTCTCAACTAAACCTAACGTCAATTTTGTTCCATAAATCGGTATAGCAATCTCTTTTAACAAATAAGGTATCGCTCCAATATGGTCCTCATGACCATGGGTTAAAACCATTCCTCTTATGCGATCTCTGTTTTTCAGAAGATATGCAAAATCCGGAATAACGATATCGATTCCAAACATCTCATCTTCAGGAAAAGACAATCCACAATCTATGATCATAATATCATTTTTATATTCTATTACGGTTAAATTTTTACCGATTTCATTTAATCCACCTAGTGGAATTACTTTTAAGAAATTTTCTTCTTTGGGCAAATAACATCCCTCCTATGTTTTTTTTTGTATTACTTATTTTTTACCGACTACTTTACAACAATATTAACCAGCTTTTTAGGTACCACAATAACTTTAATTATATTTTTACCTTCAGTATATTGGGATACTTTTTCATTGGATCTGGCTATATCCTCTAATTCTTCTTTAGATAAATCAGCAGCTACATTTATCTTACCCTTTACTTTACCATTGATTTGAATCACCATTTCTATGGTGTCCTTAACTAATGCTTTTTCATCAAGTTTAGGCCATTGTTGATTAAATATGGAATATTCATATCCCATTTGCTCCCACATTTCTTCACAAAAATGCGGTGCAAAAGGTGCTAATAACAAGAGTAAATCTTTAATCGCATCCTCTAACACTCGTGTGTTTTTTTCATCCAATACATCATATTTATATAGAGCATTGATTAACTCCATTAATCTTGCAATGGAAGTATTGAATTGGAATTTCTCCGCATCTTCGGTTACGCCTCTAATGGCGGTATGACGTACAAAGTTTAACTCCTTTTCTTCTTCACCAATATCATTCTTCCCTGATTCTTTTTTATTAATAAATTTTTCTACTAACCTTTCAATTCTATTTGTGAATTTTGCAATAGCTTTTATGCCGTCATCACTCCAAGGACCACCTTCTGTATATGCAAAACCAAAAGCAAGATACAATCTAAAGATATCTGAACCGTATTCGTCAATGTACTCATCCGGAGATATGGTATTACCTTTAGATTTACTCATTCTATTGCCATCCGGACCTAATATGGTGCCTTGATGTACCAAGGAAAGAAAAGGTTCATCAAAATCCAGATAACCCATATCTCGTAATGCTTTTGTAAAGAAACGCGCATAAAGAAGATGCATGGCAGCATGCTCAGCACCACCGACATACTTGTCAACCGGTAACATTTGATTGGTCCAGTCTTTGTTAAACGCTTCCTTGTCATTCCTATTATCCGGATAGCGTAAAAAATACCATGAGGAACAAACAAAAGTATCCAATGTATCCGGATCTCTTTGAGCTTTTCCACCGCATGTTGGGCAGGTTACATTAATGAATGCTTCACATTTTGCTAACGGCGATTCACCATCAGGTGTAAACTCTACATCGTAAGGCAGTTCAACCGGTAAGTCTTTCTCCGGTACAGGCACCACACCGCACTTCTCGCAGTGAATGATTGGAATAGGAGAACCCCAGTATCTCTGACGAGAAACCAACCAGTCACGCAGTCTGTAGTTGATCTTTAACTCACCTTGATGATTCGTCTCTAATTTTTTTACAATGTTAATCTTAGCATCAGCAGATGATTGCCCTGTGTGTTCCATACTGTCTACCAATTGTCCATACTCAGTAAAAGGCAGCGCATCATCCATATTATTGACACCGGCAATAACTCT
The DNA here is from genome assembly GCA_028279945.1 of Clostridia bacterium. Lineage (GTDB taxonomy): Bacteria > Bacillota > Clostridia > Peptostreptococcales > JAAYPU01 > JAKSCF01. The sequence continues at coordinate 43,691 of JANQMT010000183.1, read as the reverse complement.
TTTTATTGGCAATTCATATTTTTGTGCAAATTCATAATCTCTTTCATCATGACCCGGTACAGCCATGACACATCCTGTACCATAACCGGCCAATACATAATCAGCAATCCATACGGGTACTTGATCTCCATTTACAGGGTTTATGGCATATGCACCGGTAAAAACGCCGGTTTTTTCTCTGACGGTTGACATTCTTTCAATTTCTGATTGTTTTTTTGCTTGGGCTTTATATTCTTCTACAGCACCTTTATATTCGTTAGTCGTTACTTTATCAACCAGCTCGCTTTCGGGAGCTAACACAACATATGTACAGCCATATAGCGTATCGGCTCTTGTGGTAAACACTTTAAAGCTTAGATCACTGTCTGCAAATTTAAATTCCAGCTCTGCACCTTCAGACCTGCCAATCCAATTCTGCTGAATTTTTTTAGTTTTTTCAGGCCAATCGATCTTTGGCAAAAAATCTAAAAGTTCTTGTGCATACGCCGTTATTTTGAAGAACCATTGTGTTAAGTCTCTTTTTGTTACTTCATATTTACACCGTTCACATTCACCTTCAATAACCTGCTCATTTGCTAAAACGGTCTTACAGCTTGGGCACCAATTGACAGGTGCGTTCTTTCTGTAGGCTAAGCCGTTTTCATAAAGCTTAAGAAATATCCATTGTGTCCATTTATAGTACTCAGGCCCGCAAGTTACCAGTTCATATTCCCAATTAAAAGTTGCCCCCATTTTTTTTAACTGCGTTTCCATTGTCTCAATGTTTTTATAAGTGGAATCTTTAGGATGTATGCCTGTATTTATAGCGTAATTTTCAGCAGGCAGTCCAAAGGCATCAAATCCTTGTGGGTGAAAGACATTATGGCCTTGCATTCTTTTCATACGAGCCCATGAATCTGTTAGGCCATAATTATACCAATGTCCCACATGAAGATTCGCACCTGATGGATAAGAAAACATTTCTAAGCAATATAATTTATTTTCCGCATCTTCCTCATTAAATTTATAAATCTCTGTTTCTTCCCATTTTTTTTGCCATTTATTTTCAATAAATCTATGATCGTATCCTGACATTTTTAACCTCCGATATTATTTTAATTATTGCGCATATTATTCTATAGTGTCTTGGTATGGAATTGCATTGCAGTCATCCCATAATTTTTCAATATTATAACGCTGTCTCTGTTCTTCTAAAAATAGATGTACAATCATATCACCAAAGTCTAATAATATCCAACCTGAAGTTTCTTTTCCTTCTTTATGGTATAAAGGAAAATTGTTTTCTTCTAACCCTTTTTCCACTTCTTCTGCTAATGTTTTTAATTGCCTCTCAGACGTCCCGTGAGCAATAACAAAAAAATCTGTGAAGCTGGAATTCTCAGAAACATCCAATATTACGATGTCTTTTCCTTTTTTTCCATCTATAATGTCGGCAGCTTTTATTGCATGTTCTTTATTGACCATTTTTTCCTCCTTTGTTTATTAATAAGTAGTTCCTTGCCAGCAAAGTATCTATATGAAGATATTCTTTTCTTTCTATAACATATTTTATTGATAAATCCAAAGCTAATAAGCAGGCTTCATCAATATTTTCATAACTTAATACTCTTAATGCCTCAATATCGTTAAACATTCTATCGGGTTCAATAATATCTGCTAAAAATATGATCTTCTCTAATAGAGACATATTTTCTTTTCCGGTAGTATGAAAAGAAACCGCATTAATGATATCTTTATTATTGACTTGAAATTCATCTTTAATCAGTTCAGCTCCTACTTTTGAATGAGCCAATGAAATATTGTTTAAATATATATTATCCAGTTTATATTTTTTTACATATGTATTCATTGTATTTTGGTCATATTCTCTGCCTATATCATGTAATAAAGCAGCCAATATAACATGTTCTTTATTATCATATCCATAACATTCTGCAAGCTTGATGGCTTCCTCTTTTACTGCAAGGGTATGTTTTAGCCTCTTTTTGCTCAGTCTATTACTTATTTTATCAAGCAGAGCAGCTTCATTCAACTTATCCACCTCATTTATACAGTTCGTTTTTATATATATATTGTTCTACGCCTTCAGGCACTAAGTATTTAATAGCTTTATTATTGAATACTCTATCTCTGATATCAGTTGAAGATATATCCAGTGCCGGAATATATGCCAAATGTATGATTGCTTTATACTTTTCTCTTAATAAAGCAACTTTTTCTTCAAGTTTTTTATTCTCCAAACCAGGCCTGGTTCCTGCAATAAAACCGCACATCTTTAATAATTCATCTGATTTTTTCCAGGCTTCTATTTCCAGCAAAGCATCTGCACCTGTAATAAAATAAATATCCACATCTTTACCATATACTTCTTTCAAATTCTGCAGGGTAAAGAAAGTATATGAAATCTCAGGTGAACGCACCTCAATATCAGATACTTGAAAGTTAGGATTTTGGATCGTTGCCAACTCGGTCATCATATAACGGTGCATATTATCACTTACTTTCAGGTTATTTTTATGAGGTGGAATACCAGCCGGAATAAAAATAATCTTATCTAAATGATACTCGCATCGAACATGCTCTGCTAAAGCTAAATGCCCATAGTGAATAGGATCAAAAGTCCCTCCCATAGCACCAATTCGTTTTTTCATCACCCATCAATTCCTTTAGAATACTATTCTTGTTCCGCGTCCATATCCAATTGAATTTTCAATTCATCCAGTTGCTTTTCATCAGCTCGCACGGGCGCACTGCTTAATGGACAAACAGCATTTTGATTTTTGGGAAATGCGATGACTTCTCTAATATTATCATTGCCATTTAAAAGCATAATCAATCTATCCAGACCATAAGCAATACCACCATGAGGCGGTGCTCCATATTTAAAGGCTTCCATAAAAAATCCAAATTTATTTTCAGCTTCTTCTTCGCATAATCCCAAAGCATCAAACATCTTTCTTTGAACACCATTATTATGGATTCTAATACTTCCTCCACCTAGCTCTACTCCATTTAAAACGATGTCATAAGCTTTAGCTCTTGTATTAGCGGGGTCTTTCAGCAATAAATCTAAATCTTCGTCTTTTGGTGCAGTAAATGGATGGTGCATTGCAGTATATCTATCTTCTTCCTCATCATATTCTAAAAGAGGAAAATCGGTAACCCAAAGCAGATTATATTGATTTTCATCTAAAAGGTTTAATTGTTCTGCTACATGATTTCTTAAATGGCCTAAAGCATCAAACACTACTGAAGGTTTATCAGCTACTATAAATATGATGTCACCTGCTTTTGCATCGAATCTATCCAAAATTGCTTGTTGCTCTTCTTCAGATAAAAACTTAAATATGGGTGATTGAACTTCATTATTTTCATTGATTTTAATCCAGGCAAGCCCTTTCGCCCCATAGGTCTCCACAAATTTCTGCAGCTTATCAATATTTTTTCTGCTGAATTGTTCACCATGCCCGGCAACATTAATACCTCTAACATCACCTTTTTTAGCTAATGCAGTTTGAAATACTTTAAATTCACACCCTTGCAGTATATCATTTAGGCATTTTAATTCAAATCCAAAACGTGTATCCGGCTTATCAATGCCGTATCTCTCCATAGCTTCGCTGTAAGGTATTCTGGGAATAGGCAATGTTATATCGATTCCTTTAATCTCTTTGAAAAGCTTTTTCAAAAATTGTTCGTTAATTTCTAATACGTCGTCCGTATCTACAAAAGACATTTCAACATCTATTTGAGTAAACTCCGGCTGCCTGTCTGCCCTTAAATCTTCATCTCTGAAACATTTTGTAATCTGATAATAACGGTCTACTCCCGACAACATTAAAAGCTGTTTATACATTTGCGGTGATTGGGGTAACGCATAGAAATTCCCCGGATTAACTCTACTGGGTACAAGATAATCTCTAGCTCCCTCCGGAGTCGGTTTAATCAACATAGGCGTTTCTACATCCGTAAATCCTTCGTTATCAAAAAATTCTCTGATAATTTTAGTGATTTGATGTCTAAACGACAAGTTTTTTTGCATGGACGGTTTTCTTAAATCCAAATAACGATATTTTAACCTTAAGCTTTCTGAAACATCATCATCATCCTTAATATATATAGGCGGCGTATCTGCCTCAGAGTATATGGTTAATTTTTCTACAAAAACTTCTATATCCCCTGTAGCCAGCTCCTTATTTTTAGATTCTCTTTCTTTTACAACACCTTCTATACCAATAACATATTCGCTTCTGATTTTATCTGCTATATAAAATGCTTCAGCTGAGACATCTTTATCAAAAACAACTTGAACAATGCCTGTTTTATCTCTTAAGTCTACAAATATGAGTCCCCCCAGATTTCTTCTTTTCTGGACCCATCCGTTAAGCACAACCGTATTTTCTATATGTTGACTTCTTAACTCACCGCACTTATGCGTTCGCTTATACACCATTGTGGTTTCTTCCTTTCCTATTCAACTATTTTTTTCATTCAACTATTAGTATCTATTACTGCCTTAAGGAGATATTTGATATATAATTTGTAATTGATTATGAAGTCGTTTATCAACCTCAAATTATATTTTGCTTTTAATAGCTTCTACAATTTGATCGATTTCAACCTTTTCTTGCTCTGAACGTCTCATATCCTTTAAAACAACACCATTCTCTTTCAACTCATCTTCTCCAATAACAATTGTAAAAGGAGCACCCAGTTTATCTGAATATTTAAATTGATTTTTTAAGTTTCGATCTAATAAATCCATCTGTCCTTTTAATCCACTCAGTCTCAGCTCTCTTAGAAGACCTACGGCTGCTTTTTTGGCTGCTTCCCCCAGGTATGCAATAAACACATCTGTGCTATTATCTTTTTGGATTTCAATACCGCTCTTTTCCAGTGTTAGAAGCAGTCTTTCTATTCCCAAACCAAATCCGACCCCCGGCGTATCAGGACCCCCTAATTCTTCAATAAGATTGTCATATCTTCCGCCGCCGCAGACCGTTCCTTGAGCACCAATTTCGTTGGATATAATTTCAAAAGCAGTTTTGGTATAGTAATCTAGTCCTCTTACAATGTTAACGTCTACTATGTATTGAATGTTCATTGCCTCCAAGTACGCCTTTAGTGCATCAAAGTCAGTGGCACACGCCTCACACAAATATGCCATCATTCTGGGGGCATCTTTAACAAGGGTTTGACAGGTTTCCGATTTGCAATCCAAAATTCTCATTGGATTACGATCATATCGATTTTTACATGTATCACATAAATCATCTAATTTATCTTTAAGAAAAGCTTTTAAAGCATTCCTATACTCCGTCCTGCACTTAGGACATCCGATACTATTGATTCTAAGTTCTAAATGATGAATACCCAGCTCTTTAAAAAAATCTACTGCCACACCAATAACTTCAGCATCTACCAGCGGATTACCGGAACCAAAGCTCTCAATGCCAAATTGGTGAAACTGTCTTAATCGACCGGCTTGAGGTCTCTCATATCTAAAGCATGGTGTGATATAGAATAACTTAACAGGCTTAGTATTGACATAAAGCTTATTTTCTATATACGCACGACCTACCGAAGCTGTCTCTTCAGGTTTCAGCGTTACGTTTCTGCCGCCATTATCATCAAATGAATACATTTGCTTTTCAACAATATCCGTCGTTTCTCCTACCCCTCTTTTAAAAAGCTCTGTGTGTTCAAAAATTGGTGTGCGGATTTGTTCAAATCCATATCTAGAGCATACTTCTCTAAATTTTTCTTCCACATACGTCCATTTATATACATCTTGAGGCAAAATATCTTTTGTGCCTCGTGGTGCTTTTGTTAACATGGTTTTACCTCCTATCAAAAATACAAAAACTTCCGGTCCCTGGTTAGGTCAGAGACGAGAAGTGTCTTCCCGCGGTGCCACCCTAATTGGATTAACCCACTTTTTATGATAACGTCATATTTAACGAGCATTCTTACTTTATACTTATCTGCCTTAAATGTCAATCAGAATGATTTCAGAACACCAGCTCAAGAGTGTCTTCAATAAGATCAGTTATATCGGATTTCACCATTTCCCGATTCTCTTAGAAAACTGAGCTCATTTACTATCTCAATCTACGCTTTATAATATTTTCTTTTAATTATAGCCGGTATACTGTACACCACCTATCTATTATAATGTATTATTGTTTTTGTTGTCAATATTTGCAAATATCAAACCTTTCTTTCTATGGATCATTTCATCTATTCTACCCATATATATCTCATAGTTAGAGACATTGGGAACACGTTCAAGCCTATTTTCTTTCTCGAAATACACCTTTGATACTGCCCCTGCCCCCAGGGCTATAATGGTTTGCTTTTCTTCCATGATTCTTATATTGTATATACATTCATACCCTTCTTTGCAGTATCCTATATTTTCAAAGTTTCCGGAAATGTATTTTTGTCTATACAAGTAATAAGGGTGGTATTCATAATATGCCATTAAACGAGAGGCTTCTTTCAGCATATCTTTAACACAGGTTTCCGACATATACCTATATTCTTCCCTTATTTGTTTAAGTCTAGACGCTTTTTTTAACGCCAAAGTATGCACCGTAATATTTTGTGGTCCTAAATCAATCAAAGTTTCCAAAGACTGTCTGAAATCTTCTAAGTCCTCATGGGGAAGGCCTGTAATTAGGTCCGCATTTATACTTTTAAATCCAAAATCCCCTGCCATTATAAAAGCTTCTTTTATTTGCTCCGGTGTATGCTTTCTTCCAATGGTTCTAAGGGTTTCTGCTTTCATAGTTTGAGGATTAATGCTGATTCGATCAACACCATAAGCCTTTAATACATCTAATTTTTGATAAGTTATGGTGTCCGGCCGTCCACATTCTACCGTAAATTCTTTTAAAAATTTTAAATCAAAATACTCATGAATCCATTCTAACAACTCTTTTAATTGCTCTTGAGACAATACAGTAGGTGTTCCTCCTCCTATATATACGGTCTCAATTTTATTCTGTCCATTTTTTAGTTCTTGCCCAACATATTGAATTTCTTTTTTTAATGCAACAAGGTATTGATTTACCTCATATTCATCTGCCGGATACGATGTAAAAGAACAATATATACATTTAGACGGGCAAAAAGGAATACCAATATAAAGACTGACGCCATTTGGAACACTGTTATTAAGTATGGGTCTTTCATTTTGACATACCTTCATTAACAGGCTTATTTTCTCTTCCTGTATCTTATAATATTCTCTTAAATGTTCTATAATTTCTTCTTCATCCATGTTTTGATCCATCATTTCATTCACAATCTTAGAGGGACGTATTCCGGTTAAAATCCCCCAAGGAGGTGAATATTCATATACCTTTTCAAAAATGATATAAATGGACTTTTTAACACCATCTTTTATTTCTTTTTTTGTAATTGGCTTATTATAATTGATAACTTCTTTTTCCTTTACTTGATGCATTTTTTCACCATTTTTAAAAAATGCAGTTCTGATTTGTAAGTCTTCATGATCATTTGTAACATATATCGTTAATAAAAAGCTTTGGTTCCCTTCCAAAGCTTCTTTACCAATAAATCGAAACGATGACGGTGTTATAAAAAGTTGAATCAAAGTCTCTACTTCGTATTTAAACTTATCATCATTTAAGTAAACATCAACCATTATAATTCCTTCTCTCAAATGATCTAGGTCACTTATGGCCTTACAAAGGGATTGCGCTTTTTCTCATGTCCGATACTGGTTTCCAAACCATGTCCCGGTAAAACGATGGTATCGTCAGGGAGTGAATAAAGCTTATTTTTAACGGCATTGATTAAATCATCTGTTGAACTGTATCTAAAATCTGTTCTTCCTATTGACTCAGCAAATAATGTATCCCCGCTTATTAAGTAGGAACCAACATAAATGCACATCCCCCCCGGCGTATGACCCGGTGTATGCAATATTTTTATAGGAATGCCTCCGATCTCTAATTCTTCTCCGTCTTTAAGTAGTCTATCAGCATCTATCTCTATCTTGTAGCCTACAATCCCCAAAGATTCATTTTTATTAGCATCCTTTAGAATAGGAGCTTCTTTTTCGTGTATGTATACAGGTGCATTAAATTCACTCATAAATCTTTCCAGACCTCCGATATGATCTCCATGAGCATGGGTCAATACAATACACTCTAATTCAATATTGTTTTCTTTTATAAAATCCGTTATAGCTTCACTATACGTACCAGGATCAACTAAAAAACCCTTTTTTGTTTGATCATGCCACACTAAATAGCAGTTTTCTTGGTACATACCTAACACAAACCTTTTAATTTTCATCCTATACAGCCTCCTAAAAAACTTTTTTACTATCTATTAACAATGTTACAGGTCCATGGTTACATAAATTGACCTTCATCTCTGCTTGAAAAACCCCTGTTTCTGTTCTCACATTCATAAGCTCACATTTTTGTACAAATGCTTCATACAACTCATTGGCTTTTTCAGGCCTTGCAGCTTGAACAAAACTTGGTCTTCTACCCTTTCTACAGTCTCCAAATAATGTAAACTGAGAAATAACCAATAATTCTCCTTTTACGTCCAGTAACGATTGATTCATCTTACCATCTTCATCTTCAAATATTCTCAAATTGACGACTTTTTCAGATAGATAATTGACATCCTGCTGTGTATCTTCTTCCTCTACACCTAATAAAACCAGTAATCCGGCTTGGATCTTTCCTTCTACTTTCCCATCAACCATAACATTAGATTCTGTCACTCTTTGCACAACTGCTCTCATCTTATTCTTTATCCTCCATAATTTATGCAATATGGCTTTAGATTTAAAAACTTGACAATTGAATACAGGTGTATGAATATTTGTTTCTTGTGTTAATTTGGTTAGAATATTTAAAGCTTGCTGAACGAATATAAATTATTATCTTGAGGAGTTATTTGGTATTTAATTTGTAATGGAGAAATACTAGTTTTAATGGAGTACAACGGAATTAAAACCAAAGGGTTATAATACTTTGGAAAGGTTTAGGGCTCTGACCGTTTTACTCTAGTATACTTTAAAATTAATCTCCCTTTGTTTATTTCGTAATGAGAATTATATACCAAATGTCTCCCAACACAAACCATAATGCAAGAGTATTATGATTTATTGACCATTTTTATATTCTCCTAATGAGTGAAGCCTTCATCAAATCCTCTAGTTTACAGTAAATCATATTGCTTATGAAATAACTCGATATACATCTACTACACCTTCAATATTCTTAATTTTATTAAAAACTTTATTCAATTGATTAATATTAGATATTTCTATGGTTAAGCTTACTGCAGCAATGGCATCTCTGCCGCTTTTTGCATTAAAACCTGTTACCGTTAAATTCAAATCATCAAATACCTTTGTGATTTCTACCAGCATACCTTTTCTATCTTCTGCCATAATATTTATTTCCGTCTCAAAAGAAATATCATCTTTATCTTTTGTATCCCACTCTACTTCTATTAAACGATTTTCAATGGTCTCATATTGACTCATAATATTGATGCAATCTTTTCGATGAACCGACACCCCTCTACCTTTAGTAATAAATCCTATAATTTCATCACCGGGTACAGGATTGCAACATTTGGAAAATCGAATCAATAGGTTATCGACACCTTTAACTTTAACGCCACTGGCTTCTTTTTTCTTTTTCTTATGTTTTTGTACATTTTCTACCAAAGGCTTTTCTTTTTTCTCCAGTTCCTGCTGCTTCTCTTGTCTGTAATATTGCTGCAGCTTAGGTACTATTTTATTGATGGGAACACTTCCGTTGCCTATGGCAGCATAAAGGTGCTCTGCCGAGCTGAAATTCATTTGCTTTCCTGCTTTATTAAGCCACTGCAATTTTACAATCTGCTGAGGGTCATAGCCTTTTCTGCGGACGTACTTTTCAAGCATTTCTTTGCCCTTGTCAATATTTTCAGACTTACCCTCTTTTTTAAGCCATTGTTTAATCTTATTCTTTGCTTGAGTACTTTTTACTATTTTAAGCCAATCAATGGATGGTCCTTTACTGTTGCTTGATGTTATAATTTCAACTATATTTCCATTATTCAATTTATAATCAATGGGCACCATCTTGCCGTCAATTCTAGCGCCTGTGCATCTATTTCCGACTTCAGAGTGAATCTTATAGGCAAAGTCAACCGGCGTTGACCCCGATGGCAGCTCAATGACTTCCCCTTTTGGAGTAAAAACATACACCTGATTTGAGAACAAATCTACCTTTAGGGATTCCATGAATTCTTTGGGATCTTTTAATTCCCTTTGCCATTCCATCATTTGTCTAAGCCAAGCCAGCTTATAGTCAAAATCATCCGAAGATTGTTTGCCTTCTTTATATTTCCAATGGGCTGCTATACCATATTCTGATATTTTGTGCATTTCCATCGTTCTAATTTGAATTTCAAATGGTTCGCCGTCATTTCCAATGACCGTTGTATGTAAAGATTGATACATGTTTGTTTTAGGCATGGCAATATAATCTTTAAATCTACCGGGAATAGGCTTCCACATGGTATGAACAACTCCCAAAACACCATAGCAGTCTTTAATGGAATCCACGATAACACGTACCGCAGTTAGGTCAAATATTTCTTCAAATTGCTTGTTTTGATACTTCATTTTTTTGTAAATACTGTAAAAATGCTTTGAACGGCCAGATATCTCATATCTTATATTATGGTCTTCTATTTCTTTTTTTAATGCGTGTATTACTTCATTAATCAGAGCTTCTCTTTCAGCTCTTTTTTTCTTAACCTTTTCATGAAGATCATAATATGCTTTAGGGTCCAAATATCTAAACGAAATATCTTCAAGCTCCCATTTAATTCTAGAAATACCTAAGCGATGTGCTAAGGGCGCATATATTTCTAAAGTTTCTATGGACTTTTCTTTAATTTTTCCTTCATCCATATAACTTATGGTTCTCATATTGTGAAGGCGGTCTGCAAGCTTTATGATGAGCACCCGTATATCTTTAGACATTGCCAAGAACATTTTTCTTAGATTTTCAGCTTGCCGCTCCTCTTTGCTTTCAAAAACCAGAGTGCCCAACTTGGTTACACCTTCAACAAGCATGACAATTTCTTCACCAAAGTCTCTTTTCAGCTCGCCATAAGAATACTCTGTATCTTCTAAGACATCATGAAGTAAGCCGGCAACAATTGTGGCATCATCCATTTCCAATCCAATCAAAATTTTAGCGACTTGATGTGGATGAATAAAAAAATCTTCGCCGGATTTTCTAAACTGCCCTGCATGGGCTTCTACTGAAATTTTGTACGCTTTTTCAATAAGCTCCAAATCAGTATTTGGATTGTACTTTATTATTTTTTCCATAAATTCTTCTAGCATTTGAAATTTCCCCTAATACTGAATGTGACCCTAGATTATTCATGATAAACAATCTGGATTATGTTAAAAATGAAGACGGGTTGCCCCGTCATTTTCATTGTTAAATTATAAAACGTTTTATTCAATATTGCAATAATGATTTCACATTATATTGTGTCAATTTTTTTCTTCCTTCTAAATCCATTAATTCTATCAATACTAAAACACCTACAACTTCGCCACCTAATTGCTCCACTAATTTAATAGTAGACAATAATGTACCTCCTGTTGCTAATAAGTCATCAACAATTAATACTTTTTGTCCTTTTGAGATAGCATCCTTGTGCATTTCTAACGCATCACTGCCATATTCTAAATCGTATTCAAAACGAACGGTTTCATATGGTAGTTTTCCAGGTTTTCTGACAGGAATAAACCCCTTTTTTGCAGCATATGCCAAAGGCGTACCAAAGATAAATCCTCTTGATTCCGGGCCAACGATCAAATCAAAATCAATAGAATTCGATATTTTTTTCATTTCATCTATGGCAATAACAAAAGCTTCATTGTCTTGCAATAATGTAGTAATATCTCTAAACAGTATCCCTTTCTCTGGAAAATCAGGAATATTTCTTATCTTTTCTTTTAGGTTGATTTTCATTGTACGTCCCCCTATTTTTTTTTTAATAATTCTACAAAATACTTGTTATTCCTTCTTTTAAATTAATTTACCTGTCCCTATTTTACTTTCCTGCATATTTGGGTTTATTGATCAGTTTATTTAAATGATACCATACCGGACTTGCAATAAATATAGAAGAATATGTTCCGGACAAAACACCTGCAATAAGCGGTAAAGTAAATTCTTTTATAGACTCTACGCCAAAGATATATATACAAACTATGGCTACCAAAGTGGTAGCAGAAGTATTAATGGACCTGCTGAGGGTTTGATTGATACTCATATCTACAATTTTAGCAAATTTAATCTTTTTGTTTATTCTAAGGTTTTCCCTTATCCGATCAAAAACAACTATGGTATCATTGATGGAATAACCTACCACAATCAATATCGCTGCAATAAAGGGACTATTAATGGGTATCCTAAAGACAGCGTAAAATACAATCATCATACCGATATCGTGCAATAAAGCAATAATAGCAGCAACGGCAAATTTTATCTCAAATCGTATTGCAATGTATATTAACATTCCAATACTTGCTACTAAAACAGATATAAGGGCTTTTTCACGAATTTCATTACCGATAGAAGGACTAAACTGATCAGCTGCCAACAAATCTTCTTGGGTTAAATTATATGCTTTGGCAACATCATCGAATATTTGTGTTCTTTCGGCATTGTTCAAAGATTTTTTTGTTTTTATCATGACTTCTTGTCTTTCATTACCTACATGAACAATGCTTTCACTTAAGTCATATTCCTTGATAACATCTTTAATTTCATCGACTTCTACTTGATGGTTCATATTGATATGAATCATAGTCCCACCGGAAAAATCAATACCAAGATTAAAGCCTCCAAATGAACCAACTAACAAACCAACCACAATAATCACCACAGATATGCTGTACCATTTTTTCGTATTCTTTATAATTTGTATGTTAAATTTGCTCTCATTAACACCAAAGTATTGTGGTTGATTAAATCCCGGTATATATGAAAAAACTGTAAGGAATAATCTTGTAATGAATACTGCCGTAAATAAGCTGACCAATATACCGATCATCAATGTTACAGCAAAGCCTTTGACCGGTCCTGAACCAAATTGATATAACACAACACCTGCAATTAAAGTGGTTACATTGGCATCTAAGATGGTTGTCATTGCACGTTTAAATCCGGAATTAACCGAAACTCTAATGGATTTTCCATTTCTTATTTCTTCCTTGATTCTTTCAAATGTGATGACGTTAGCATCTACTGCCATACCTATGGATAAAATCAATCCGGCAGCTCCCGGCAAGGTTAGTACCGCATCAAATCCGATTAAAATCCAAATGACGGTTAATATATACAACAGTAACGCGATACTCGCTGAAAGTCCGGGCAATCGATAGTATACCACCATAAATATCAGAATAAGAGCAATACCCACTATTCCGGCAAGCACACTTTGATTCAAAGAATTCACGCCAAGGGTTGGTCCTATAACAGATGTTTGTATTTCTTCCAGATTAACAGGTAATGCCCCGCCTCTTATGAGAGCAGCCAGAGTAGCTGCTTCATCAATTGTAAAGCTGCCTTCTATGACTGCATTACCATCTCTAATTTCTACATTGACCTCAGGTGCAGAAATGACTTCTCCATCCAGTACAATATAGATTATTTTGGGCGCTATTTTTTCTTCATAGTTTGGGTCGCTACGATGGGGGGAAGGGATCTTACTCATTCTGCTGGTCGCTTCTTGAAAAGCGTCTGCACCCTCACCTGTCATTTCTAAAGCAACAGATGGTACGTTGGGATCGTCTTGCTGATATGTAATACCTGCATTTTTCACATCCTTACCGGTTAAAATCACTTGGCCGGTATAATCTACAAACTCTAACTGAGCCGTTTTTCCGATGGAATCAATCGCTTCAGATGCATTTTTCACACCCGGTAAGTCTATACGAATTCTTTTTTCCCCTTCAATGATGACATTGGGTTCAGAAAGTCCCATGGCATTGACACGTCTTTCAATAACTTGCTGGGTCTGATTCATCAGTTCTTTTAATTCTTCCCCCTGTGCGTCCGTCACAGCTTCTAAAACAACATATACGCCGCCTTTTAAATCCAATCCAAGCTTCATTTGTTTATTGATAGGTTCTATCTCCAAACTGCCTGCTTGAAAACCTGTAACCGAAATCGTCCAACCTACTGCAATTAAAATAATAAGTAAAATGACTAATACTTTTTTCATTGATTAACCTCCTTTGCAGTTTCTTTATAAACTTTTGACCATTTTATATACCTGTTAATAATGCTCTGAATCATCTCTTCATCTTTTTCTGAAAAATCTCTAACTATTTTATAAGGGTTTCCCATGACTACAGAATTATCCGGTATCACTTTACCCGGTGGAATCAGAGTGTGTGCTCCAATAACCACATTGCTGCCTATTATGGCACCATCTAATACAATAGCTCCTATTCCCACCAGAACATTATCTCCAATTGTACAGGCATGTACCACAGCATTGTGCCCAACAACGGTATTCTCTCCAACAATGACAGGGTATTCTACCGATGTGTGAAGGGTACAATTATCTTGTATATTAGAATTTTTACCGATTCGAATAACATTCACATCGCCTCTAACCACAGTATTGAACCATATATTTACATTTTCTCCAATCTCAACATCTCCAGCTATCAAGGCATCCGCTGTATAAGATGAAGTGCTGATTTTGGGTTTCATACCTTCAACCTCAAGTATCATAGGTTTCCTCCTCATTTTTTAATTACTGAGTTCTGCTTTAATTCCTATAGCACATTCTATTCTCTTCTTTTCCATCTCACACCCTAACTCATGAGGCTTTAATATATCACCATTCATATTGTAAGCGTTAGCATGACAGCCTCCGCTACAATAAAATTTAGCCCAACAATTTTTACACTGCTCTTTGCTATAAATGTGCGCAGCATTAAAAGTATTATACCATTTATTTTGATAATTTTTTTCCAATACGTTACCAATTTTAAATTTTTCGTCTCCAACAAACTGATGGCAGGGATATAAATCTCCATCCGGAGCAACCGCTAAATATTCTGTTCCTGCACCGCAGCCCGAAATTCTTTTTATAACACAGGGACCTTGGTCCAAATCAATATTGAAATGAAAAAACTCAAACACCTTATTATCTCGTGCACTTTCAATAAAATAATCAGCTAATTTACCATATTCAACGGATATATCAGCAAAATCATCCATACGAAGTGCATAGCCAATGTCTTCGCTTACCACTACCGGTTCTACCGATACGTTTTTAAAACCTTGTTTTATTAAAAAAGTTACATCCTCCGAAAAGTCTAAATTTTCTTTGGTAAATGTTCCTCTTACATAGTAGAGCTTGTCTTGTCTTTTATTTACAAAATTTTTAAAGTTATCAATAATCAAATCATAAGTCCCTTGGTCATTCCATGTACGACGCATATTATCATTCACTTCCGGTCGACCATCTATGCTTAATATAACATTTTCCATATGTTCATTGATATAGTCTGTTTTGGAATCATCCAAAGATAAACCATTGGTTGTAATAGTGAACCTAATATTTTTATTATATTCTTTCTCAATTTTCCGTCCATATGCTACTAATTCCTTTACCACATGGAAATTCATAAGAGGTTCTCCACCGAAAAAGTCAACCTCCAAATTTCTACGGCTTCCTGAGTGTTCCATTAAAAATTTCAATGCCTTTTTCCCCACTTCTAAAGACATCAATTCTCTTGTGCCTTGAAATGAGCCTTGAGATCCAAAACAGTACTTGCATTTCATATTGCAATCATGAGCAACATGCAAACACAACGCCTTAACAACAGGCTTTTTATCATAAATGATTTCATCCGTAATATGTGAATCATCAGAAAAAAGTAAATTTTCTTTTTGTAAATACCGAATATCTTCTAAAGCTTCATTGATTTCTTTTTCATCATATTTCTCATTCAATTCATCTAATAAGTCAACTTGCTCATTTGGTTTATAATAATCTAGGATGTCATAAATGATTTCATCTACAACGTGTACGGCACCACTGTTAACATCCAAAACGATATATTTATCTTTAAATGTATATTTATGAAGCATTCTCTTCCTCCCACGACTAAAGTATAATATAAAAATAAATAGTTTTTACTGAACGAAGATATATTGTTAACTACAAGAGATATTTGGTATATAATTTGTAATGGAGAAATACTAGTTTTAATGGAGTGCAACGGAATTAAAACCAAAGGGTTGCAATACTTAGCAGAGGTTTAGGGCACCGACCGTTTTACTCTAGTATTCCCTAAATATTCACCCTTTGTTTATTTCGTAATGAAAATTTTATACCTAATATCTCTCAACGTAAATCATAATGCAAGAGTATTATTACATATTGACCATTATTATTCACTCCTAATGAGTGAAGCTTTCGTTAAATCCTTTGATTACAATATTTATAAGGTCACTCAGCAACCTCAAATTGTGAGTTTGAGTTCATATAATATCAACAACCATATCTATTGTATATAATTTAAGGCTTTATTACAATAATAAAGAAGTCTTCCTTTGAATTCGGCAGACTTCTTTTTTAGCTGTGCAATAAAAAAACAGCAATAATTGCTGTTTGACTACTGAAAATCTTGTTAGATTAGACTTTTCAGCATGATGCAATTAAGATTTTCATCTTAATACCAAAAAGCTTTTATAACGTTATTTTTCGTTATTTTCACATTTTTGATTGGCTACTGTGCAAGAAGTCTTGCATGCAGACTGACATGATGTCTGGCATTCCCCGCAACCTTTTCCGCATATGTTTTCATTTAAAGATGCTTTTGATATGGTTTTAATATGTTTCACGGTGCTGCCTCCTTATTTCTTAATATCTTCAGGTAAATTATAACACATTCACTCACTTTGTCAAAAGATAATAACTCTGTTTTGTAATCTTTTCAGCTTGTTATAAGTCCTCACGTGTATTAATGTTTAAAAACATTTCCCAATTGGGGTCATACCCTTACACCTTTTGTATATCCACTAAGCAATTATGATACGCTGTCCCATTCCCAAAATCTGATGAAAGGTCATCTGTCAGGCAATTAACGACTGCTTTTGCAGAACCGAATTCCATTGAAACTAACCCCTGTTTTACTTGACTCGTTATTTTGGCTGTCACTTTTATCTCTCCACGGTCATTGAACACTCTTATGATATTCCCGTCAGAAATCTCACGCTTAGAAGCATCCTTTTCATGTATGTATAATGCCGGTTGAGCATCACAGCCATAGAGTTGCTGAGAATTAATTCGATTTCTGGAATGAACACTCAATAAGTTCAATGGATATTTTTTGCTTTGTTCACTCAACTGACTTTCTTTAGACTCACTATATACCGGAAACGGATCTTTATCCCATTGTTTTTGTATTTGTTCACAGTAAAATTCAATCTTACCGCTAGGGGTATCAAATTGATAGTCATTAAAAGCAATCTCTTGAATGCCTTTATGATAATAAGGAACATTCTTCAGTTCATCAAAGCTGGTGTTCAATTCATTCATTTCTATGATTTTCTTAATCATTTTTTCATCATCCTCAGGCAGGTACGACATGTCAAATCCAAATTTTTGTGCCAAAATTCTGTAGATTTCTTTTTCTTCCTTTACTTCTCCCATTGGTTCAATTACTTTTTGCTTCATTTGTATATAGGGATGACCATAAGCTTTTAGTAAATCATTTTGCTCAAAAAATGTGGTAGTGGGCAGAAACAAATCACAATACTTCGCTGTTTCCGTCATAAAATGATCCAAGACCACAATAAAATCTAATGCATTAAGCGCTTCTTTGAGTTTATTGGCATTAGGATTGCTGACCATTGGATTTGCTTTTTCTATCCATATCCCTTGAATTTTTGGGTTCTTCTGAGTACTTATTTGGCTGGCAATGCGTCCAATATGAATCGATTCTCTAATTCTATTTGGTTTATGGGGATAATACGGCCATTTTAAACTAGGCGCCTGCTTATTATTGCTATAAAGACCGCAGCCACTTTTCCCAATACTCCCGGTTAAAGGCGGCAGCAAACCTATGGCACGTATGGTTTGCCCCCCATTTACATACCTTTGCAACCCTGTCCCAAGCACCAATGCATACAGTGGAAACGATTGAATGAGTCTGACCAATGATTGCATTTCTTCTTCTTTAACGTCTGTTATTTTTGAAATATCCTGAATCGAATATTGACACACCCATTTTTCATACCCATCAAAGCCATGGGCATATTGATCCAAAAAATCTCTATTAATGCTCTTATTTTCTATCAATAATTTTGCAATACCTAGTGCAAGCAGCCCATCTGTACCGCATCTTGGAGCAATATGCATCATACATCTTTTCGATGATTCATTTCGCCTAGGATCAATCACCACTAACTTGGCACCTTTATCAATTGCCTTATTAATATGGTGCATGCTCTTAATATTCGTTCTGGCCGGATTACCTCCCCATAGAATAATTAATTTAGCATTCTGTAAATCAGAAAGCTTATTGTGCTTTACACTGCCATATGTATGCCCAATAGCAGCATTGGCTGCCTTATCACACAAATTTCCATATAATGCCGTATACCCGCCATATTGATACCAAAATCCATAAGGATATTCATTTTTCACCCCAAAATTCCCAGACCCCGGCATATACACCACAGACTCCGGACCATATTTCTCCTTTAAAAAAGACAACTGATCAAAAAGTATCTGAAACGCACTGTCCCACGAAATACTCTCAAATTGATTGCTGCCTCTTTTGCCGGTTCGTTTTAAAGGCTGAAGAATACGATGAGGGTCATATACAGTCTTAGGAAAATTCAATCCTTTTACACAAACAAATCCATTGGTAAAACTGTTATCGGCACCTTCTACCTTTATCATCTTGCCATCTTTAATATGGACCTTTAAGCTGCATGAATTAGGACAGTCTTTAGCACAAGCTGTGTTCTTTATTTCGGTAGCCATTTTTTTCACCTCACATTATTGGATTTAACTATTTCCACTCTGTAAATGATTTTTTTTAGGGCTTCAAGATTACATTGCAGCTCCCGAACATCAATCAAAAATGATAGCTAAAAAAAATCACGTATTTTAAAATACATGATTATTATATCAAACAAAAGACAATATTCATATTCCATTTTCATTTGGCGTTTACACCAATCATTCCACCTAACGCGCCACAAGCCAAACAAATCAAATGTCGTATATGCAGCATATTTTTGAAAGCAATATTCTCTACAGCAAAATAATAAATAACAAATAAAACAAAAAGTAATACAATAGAATGAATCAGTCCATTTAAAAGTCCCATTTTCCTTTTGTAATATCCTGCCGTAATACCTGTGAACATACACGAAAATGCAACAATCCCTAAACTATAGTACCCAATCCATTTTTCTGTCATCGGTGTAAATCTCATTATCAAGCTTAAAAGAAACATCAGTATTAAACAAACTGCTAATCCGGCAATTAAGGATTTTATGTAAATACTGACACGGTTTTTTAAATTATTTTGATCAAGCAAATAAACACCCCATTTATTCAGTTTTGATATATTATATTTGCTCGATTTTCAAATTATTACTGTTAGCTGGTATCTTGTACAAAAACACAGCCTAAATTTCAAAAAAAATAAAAAGAAGCCAAATGCTTCTTCTTATTGCTCATCATCTTTTTGCTTGTTATCTTCAGCAGGTTTTTCATCCTGTACTTCAATTTTTTCGGAAATTTCAGGTTTTTCTTCGGTCTTTTTACCTTTCTTATCTGATCCTGCACCGGGTTGTCCATCTTTAGAAGATATTGACCATCTCATCATTTCGATTCTTACTTTGTCAGCACCAACTTCTATGGTGATTTTATCGTCCTTGATTTTTATGATTTTTCCGTTAATTCCGCCTATAGTTACAACTTTGTCTCCAACTTTAAGGTTGTTTCTCATTTCATTTATCTGCTTTTCACGCTTTTTTTGCGGCCTTATTAGCAAGAAATAAAAAACAAATATTAATAGAATTGGAAATAGCAATGATAATTGTTGACCATTAAACATAAAAATCCTCCTTTCAATATTCAAATATGATTATACTATAAAATATAACAAAAATAAAACAAAAATAAATTTTTAACTGTATTCTAATTTTAAATGACTAAAAAAAGATTTACCATTTTGTAAATACCAGATAAACAAGGAGAAATTGAATCATTAATATACCCGGTATTCCCCAAACAAAATATCTATGCTTTGTTTTATGCTTCCATGTCTTCATCCCGACATATGTCCCTAAACTCCCTCCAATAAGTGCAATAACAAAAAAAGTTTTTTCTCTAATACGCCATTTATGCCTGACAGATCGATTCTTATCTACACCCATTAATGTAAATCCGATAACATTTATTAATACCAAGTAAAAAAAGACAAATTTTATGAGAGATTCATTGTTGATCATTATTTTCTCCATATTTTTTATAAAATTCTTGCTTAAATTGGTAGAAGCGGTCTTCTCTTATTGCCTCTCTTACTTTTTCCATTAAGTTAAGCAAGAAGTAAAGGTTATGATGAGATAAAAGCATTGCAGACATCATCTCATTGGCTTTAAAAAGATGTCTTAAATAGGCTCTTGAATAATTTTTACATGTATAACAATCACACTCATCATCTAAAGATGTGAAGTCCCTTTCGTAAGCTGCATTTTTGATAACCACTTTTCCTTTACATGTCATAGCTGTACCATTTCGAGCGATTCTCGTAGGTAAAACACAGTCAAACATATCAATGCCTTTTTCTACCCCTTCTAATAAGTAATCCGGGCTGCCTACACCCATTAAATATCTGGCTTTTTGAGCCGGTAAATAATCTACGGCATAATCCAATACCTCATACATAATCTCTTTAGGCTCTCCTACGCTGAGGCCTCCAAGTGCATATCCGGGGAAATCCAATTCAGTAATTTCACAAGCACTTTGATATCTCAAATCCTTATGCATACCGCCTTGTACAATACCAAATAAAGATTGTTTATGAGTATTTTTATGGGCTTCCTTGCATCGCTTTGCCCATCTGGTCGTTCTTTCCAAAGATTTTCTAACATATTCTCTGTCGGCAGGATAAGGTGCACATTCATCAAAAGCCATTATGATATCCGCTCCCAGTGCATTCTGTATTTCTACAGCTATTTCCGGAGATATAAAATGTTTTGACCCATCAATATGGGATCTGAATGCAACGCCTTCCTCTGTTATTTTTCTCAAATCACCAAGGCTGAACACTTGAAAACCGCCGCTATCCGTCAGAATTGGTTTATCCCAATTCATAAATTTATGAAGACCTCCCGCCGCTTTTATAAGTTCATGACCCGGCCTTAAATATAAATGATAAGTATTGGAAAGGATAATTTGAGCACCTATATTTTTTAACTCCTCCGGCCTCATAGCTTTTACGGTAGCTTGAGTTCCTACAGGCATAAAAATCGGTGTATCAATTTCACCATGAGGTGTTTTTAATTTTCCTAATCTTGCTCTGGTTTTACTACAAGTTTTTTTCAGTTCGTATGTTACAGCATCCATTAATGTATCCTCCGGTTAAATATCAATTTATTTCCTCTAATATATAAACATCGCATCTCCATAGCTGAAAAATCGGTATTCCTCTTTTACAGCTGTTTGGTATGCTTCTAATATTCCTTCCTTATTATAAAAAGCTGATACCAGCATTAACAACGTGGACTTAGGAAGATGAAAATTGGTAATCAAACCGTCAACGATTTTGTATTGATATCCTGGATAGATAAAGAGGTCGGTTGATTTAGCAGTAGGATGTACCCTGCCTTGTTCATCTGCAACACTTTCCAGAGTACGTGTGGATGTTGTTCCCACAGCTATAATTCTTCCTCCTGAAGCTTTTGTATCATTAATAATTTTTGCATTTTTTTCATTGATGTGATACTCTTCAAAGTGCATATGATGGTCTAAAATATTATCCGCCTTTACAGGCTTAAATGTTCCAATACCCACATGAAGTGTTACATACGCAATGTTGATACCTTTTGATTGAAGCGCAGCAATTAACTCATTTGTAAAGTGTAACCCTGCCGTAGGCGCTGCTACGGAACCTTCATTTTTTGAATAAACCGTTTGATATCTATTTTTATCCGACTGCCGGCTCTCTCTTTTAATATAAGGTGGTAACGGCATATGTCCCACTCGATCTAAAATTTCCAGAAAAATACCTTCATAGTCAAAATGAACCGTACGCGTGCCGTCTTCCCCATACTCTAAAACCTCAGCACTTAGTTCTTCATTTTCTCCAAAAATAATTATATCTCCCGGCTTTACACGTTTTCCGGGTTTAACCATGGTTTCCCAATGATCATCATTTAATTGCTTTATTAACAAAAACTCTATTTTGGCACCCGTATCCTTCTTAGTTCCAAAAAGTCTGGCCGGGATTACTTTGGAGTCGTTTAAAACCAAACAATCTCCTGCTTGCAGGTAATCTAATATATTATCAAAGTTGTGGTGCTTTATTGATCCGGTTTGCTTATTAATCACCATTAATCTGGATTGATTTCTTTTTTCCAATGGCTGCTGGGCAATAAGCCCTTCCGGTAAATCATAATCAAATTCATCTATGTGCATCGTATATTCTCCTATTTATATTTAATTTTCAACAATTTCAACCAATGATACATTCGTATAGTAGTGTTTCAATATTTCTTCAAATGTGTATCCGCTATTTGCCATAGCGATTGCACCATTTTGACTCATTCCTATTCCATGTCCATACCCATTGCCTTTGAAATAATATGCATCGGTTACTTGTTTCTCTAAAAATGGCCCTATCTCCATACCATTTGTTATCATCATACTTTCACCGGCAATTAGCTTTGTAACTTCACCGTCACCATTAATAATAGAAATATTTTCAACCTTCTGATTTTGTTTTAATAAGTTGTTCTCAATACATAAAGCGTTATCTTTATATATCCCGAATTTCAGAGATTTTATTGTAGTATACCCTAAGATTTTTCGAATATTATCTTTCTCTAAAGCAACTGTGCCTTCAGTTCCTTCTACCACAAGTACCTGTACACTGCCAAATTCTGAAATTCCACCGACATATACATCTAGAATTTCTCCTATATTGTAACCTTTTATTCTCAATACATCGGACAATTCTTTTGGTGTATAAGATATTTCCCATAAATAATCTTCCGAAAAAGGATCTTTTACACCTTTTAAATATGGTATTGCGCTTTCCCATACATTTTCAATATTCTCTGTATGCCCTCCGCTATTGCTATGATAATAAGTAGAGATAGGCACGCCATCATGTAATAATATCATATTACTGGTAGCATCTACGGCTTCGATGCATGATTGTTTTTCAACTGAATATCCCCCATAAACTTGACAATGCGTAGAGGCACATACATGAAAATTTTCATTTTTATGTCGATTGATGTTAACAACAGCATAATTTCTTGCAGCTACCGATTGCGCTTTTAAAGCCTCTATAGGTGCAGTATATGACATTTCTTTAGGCAGTACACCATACAAATATTTATCCATTTTTAATCGATTAATGAGCGTCATATTCCCATTGGATGCATTTTTGATCATTATGCTGCCTCTAAACTCCTTATTGTCCATGGTAATCAAAGCATCATCCTTTGGACTAAAGTAATAATCACCATTACTTGGATTGTAAATAAAAAGTATATCTCCCTTTTCATCTAGTACCTGTACCCTCTTACTATTCTTAGAGATAACAGTCAAATCAATATCCGGCAAAATATACTTCAGCTCATCAAACCGTTTTTCTGCTTGGTCATATGACGTATAAAATCCAAGCCATACTTTCCATTTTCCGTCTAATGCAAGAAAGGGGCTAAGGTTAAAAGCTTCTATAGAATTGATAAAATCAACTGCATCCGTTTTAGATGAAAAGCTTCCACCCAATTGAATATGAATTGGTCCGGTAATATTTGAGTTATTTTCATCTTTTTGAGGATTATAATTGTATTCATAAAAATAGTCATTTAAGTGAATGAAATAACTGTCTTTTCTTGCATATAAATTTTGGATATGAGATAGATCATATAAGCTGATAAAATTACCTTCTGATAGATAGCCAAAGTCAAAACCCGTGCCAGATGCTAACTTTACTGTGGCTACAGCATTACTGCCGCTCCTTACACCTACTTTAACATACTCAGGTATATCGTATTCTGCATTTACCGGAATAGGTATCCAACATATCATTACCATTAGCCATATCATTATTCTTTTTCCCATCATTATATCCCCCGAATTATTATTTAAAAACAATCTGCTCATCTTCATCCTTCTCTAATCCTAAATGCTGATATGCTTGTTGTGCAGCTATTCTACCTTTTGGTGTTCTATGTATAAATCCTGCTTGAAGCAGATATGGTTCATATACATCTTCGATGGTGATTTTCTCTTCTCCTACTGCCGCTGAAATGGTTTCTATGCCTACAGGTCCGCCGTTAAATTTGTGAATGATCATTTTAAGTATTTCTCTATCTAATTTTTCCAAACCCATTTGATCTATTCCAAGAGAATTTAGTGCTTTGTTGGCAATGTCAATATTAATTTTGCCGTTGCCTTTTACTTGAGAAAAATCTCGTACGCGCTTAAGAAGTCGGTTTGCAATTCTTGGTGTTCCTCTTGAACGTCGGGCCATTTCTTTTAAAGATGGTGGGTCAATATCAATGTTTAAAATATAAGCAGAACGCTTTATAATTTTTTCTAACTCAGACTGCTTGTATAACTCTAATTTGGATATAACACCAAATCGATCTCTTAATGGCGGTGATACACTCCCTGCTCTGGTGGTTGCTCCTACTAAAGTGAATTTTGACAGATCCAGCCGTATTGACCGAGCAGCAGGACCTTTTCCCACCACAATATCCAATACAAAATCTTCCATTGCCGAATATAATATTTCTTCAACGGAACGATTCAGCCGATGTATCTCATCAATAAACAAGACATCATTCTCTTCAAGGTTTGTTAAAATTGCAGCCAAATCACCGGATCGCTCTATTGCAGGTCCGGATGTAACTTTTATTTTTACACCCATTTCATTGGCAATAATACAGGCTAAGGTTGTTTTACCCAGCCCAGGAGGACCATAGAGCAATACATGATCCAAAGCCTCATCCCGCATACGCGCTGCATCAATAAATATTTTTAAATTCTCCGCTACATTTTTTTGACCGATATATTCATTTAGTAATTTAGGTCTTAAACCTGCTTCAACATCTTGTTCATTTATCATAGCTTCTGTAGTCAGAATTCTTTCTTCACCCTCCATATTTCCACTCCTTAACATATTATTGCTTGCTGAGAGCTATTAATGCATACTTTATCATATCTTCTACGCTGTTTGTCTCTTTGGATACTTGTCGTATGCCGTCAAGTGCTTCACTTCTTGAGTAGCCTAAGCTTACCAAAGCTTCAATGGTTTCCTCTTTAATGCCTTTTTCTGTTCCTGTCATAGAATTTTGGTCATAATCTGCAATATCCCCTAATTTATCCTTAAGCTCCAAAACAATTCTTTGAGCTGTTTTCTTTCCTATTCCGGGTGCTTTTACTAAAGAACGGTCGTCCTCAAATGCTATTATTTTTTGAAGTTCAGCGGTAGGAAATGTGGACATAATGGACAAAGCAGCTTTTGCACCAACGCCATTAACCGTCATCAACTTCTTAAATATCCCTATATCTTCTCTATTTACAAAACCATAAAGGCTGATACTGTCTTCTCGAAGGATCATCTCTGTATATATCAATAGTTCTTCTCGATTTTCCATAATACGGTGTATCGAAAGCTGAGGTACAAAAATTTGATATCCTATTCCATTGTTCTCCAATACAATACCATTTTCCAAAATACCGGTTACTTTCCCCTTAATATAATTTAGCATTATCTTCCTCCAGTAATTATTACTTTACAATCAAAGATTCCGTGTTAGGGCAACTCGCCGTCTCGAAGACGCAATTAGGCAGTGGAGAAGACGAAATCAGAGATTTCCACTCTGCGAATGGCAACTTTAGCCAATCAGAGATTGGATAGTTCCACTTTTCTCCTTGCATGAGACCTGCAACGTAATCGGAGATTACTGCTAGGGCTTCAAAATTGCTGTCTCGTGGCGAATGACCTACATCGGAATTAAACTGAAAAACTCTTAGCCAATCAAAGATTGGAGAGTTTCTGTATAAGACCTGCGACGTAATCAAAGATTACTGCTAGGGCTTCAGAAATTCCGTGTTAGGGCAACTTTTCTTTTATAAGTTCTTGAATTTGAATGGCATATTGCAGTAGCTAGGGCATCTGCTGTATCATCTGGTTTTGGGGTTTCTTTTAGGTTTAAAATGTGTCTAACCATCAATTGTATTTGCTTTTTTTCTGCTCTACCATAGCCTACAAGGGCTTGTTTAATTTGTAAAGGTGTATATTCAAATATTTCAATATTATTATTGGCACACGCTAAAATGGCAGCTCCTCTGGCTTGACCTACGAGTAAAGCTGTCTTGGTATTTTTATTGAAGAAGAGTTCTTCAATGGCTACTTCTTCCGGACCATATTTTATGATCAATTCACATAATTCATTATATATCTTTTTTAATCTCAATGGCATTATCATTTTTGAGTCGGTCATAATTGAACCGT
Organism: Clostridia bacterium; assembly: GCA_028279945.1. GTDB lineage: Bacteria > Bacillota > Clostridia > Peptostreptococcales > JAAYPU01 > JAKSCF01. Next base: position 16,867 of record JANQMT010000183.1, on the reverse strand, counting down.
AGTCCATTGGTTTAAAACGATTGCCTTCTACTTCTATAATGCCGTATCCTAATATTGCATAACCCGGATCTATTCCTAATATACGCATACATTTTCTCCCATGTCTAATAATACTGTATTATACCATAAGGCGATGTATATTTAAAACCTATATTCCTTTACGCCTATATGCTATAATAAATATTAATAAATTTAAATATTTATCCAGGAGGGTTCACATGAAATATTCAAGACATAATAAAATTCTTGAATTAATTGATAAGCATGAGATTGAAACGCAAGAAGAACTGGCTCAATTGCTTAATGACGGTGGTTATAACGTGACACAAGCTACCATATCCAGGGACATTAAAGAATTAAAGTTAATAAAAATTCAGACAGCCAACGGAAAATATAAGTATTCTACAGGCAATCAGTCCCATAAAACCGTATCTGATCGATTTATTAAAGTCTTTAAAGATACTATTTTATCCGTTACTTCTTCCAATAACATTATTATTATTAAAACCTTAACAGGCTGTGCCAATGCTGCTTGTGAGGCTCTTGATGCTTTAAACCTCAATAACATATTAGGAACAATAGCCGGTGACAATACCATTTTTATCGTTGTAGATGAAAAAGCAAATGTACAAAGCTTGGTTAACCATTTTAATGAATTAATACAATAAGCAGGTGAAAAAATATGATATGCCATTTAAGTATTAAGGACTTTGCCTTAATCGATAGTTTGAATGTCAGTTTTCATGATGGTCTTAATATTATTACCGGAGAAACAGGTGCCGGTAAATCTATTATATTTGAAGCCATTCATCTTGCATTGGGCAGTCGGGCAGATACTACTTTTATACGTAAAGGCAATAACAAGTCGGTAATACAATTGATAATACATATTGAAAATCAGGAAATTGTTAATTTTCTTATTGAGCATGGTATAGAAATAGATCATGAGGATCTGGTTATTACTAGGGAAATACATGCTTCAGGTAAAAGTATTTGTAAAATTAACGATACTTTAACAACCGTATCACTGCTTAATAAAGTCTGCCGAAAAATGGTTGATATCCATGGTCAATATGACCATCAATCTCTTTTAAATCCGGAAAATCATCTCAATCTATTAGATTTATATGATGCTGATCATCTTTCAGATTTAAAAGGTAAAGTGAATGATTCTTATAAGGTATACGCTAATATATTAAAAAAATTAAATCATTTGCTCAATACGAAAGAAGAATCCCAACGAAAACAAGATTTTTTAAAGTATGAGCATTCTGAAATTGCCTCTGCAAAGTTAACGGCAGGTGAAGATGAATCACTTAAGCAATCCTTAAATATTTTAGAAAACAGTGAAAAAATATATCAAAACTTATCATCCGTTTATGATATAACTTATTCACATTCAGAGGCTGTCGTCAACCAATTAGGAAAAGCTGCTTCTTTCATGGGTGACATCAGTTTATTGGATGATCAACTTAAAAATTACCAAAGCATCTTATATGATGCTTTGTATCAATTAGAGGACCTAAGTACAGAAATCAGACAATATCGAGAGGGTATCCAATTTTCTCCCAATCAAATTAATGACATTCAAGAAAGACTTGAGCTCATCAATGATTTAAAAAGAAAGTATGGGAATAGTATAGAAAAAATATTAGAATATCAATCCAAAATTGAAAATGAGCTCAATGAAATAGAAAACTCAGATGAAATCATCGAAAAACTTCAAAAAGAAAAAATAACAGCTGAAAACACCTTAAAAGAACAGTGTTTGATATTGAGTAACCACAGGAAGAAGATCGCTTTAGAACTGGAAACTAAAATAAGAACTGAGCTGGAAGCCCTTAACTTTAATAACGCTGAATTTAAAATTAATTTTGATACATATAAGGATACCTTAGGTCATATTTCATATTCGGAACAAGGCATGGATTTGATAGAATTTTTAATATCTACTAACAAAGGCGAGCCATTAAAACCTCTTTCAAAAATAGCTTCAGGTGGTGAAATATCCCGTATCATGCTTGCTTTTAAACGAATTATCGGACAATATGATAACATTTCCACTATGATCTTTGATGAAATCGACACAGGCATCAGCGGTTCAACTGCAAGTATCGTTGGCAAAAAATTGGCGCAAATAGCTTTAAACCACCAAGTGATATGCATTACCCATCTTCCTCAAATAGCCGCAATGGGCAGCAACCATTATCGCATAGAAAAACAAACCAAACAATCCAATACATTGACCTCCGTTAAAGAATTAGATGATACGGAAACCATAGAAGAAATCAGCAGATTATTAGGGAGTGACAATATTTCCAAAGCTGCTATACAAAATGCTCAAGATATGTTGGATCAAGCCAAAAAATTTAAAGCCGGTTTTAATTAAAACCGGCTTATTTAAAACAAAGTTTAAGGACATCCTTGGATGCCCTTAATGATTATTCTTCTGTTTGATTTTCACTTTCTTCACTTTCTTGACTTTCTGTTGACTGTTGTTCAGTGGCTTCTTCTTCCGGCTTTTCAAGTGTTTCTTTAATACTCAAACTGATTCGTTTATTACCTTTATCTATATCGAGTATCTTAGCTTTCACCATTTGATTCATTTCTACTTCAGTGGCCGGATTGGCTACATGTTTGTAAGACATTTCTGAAATATGAACTAGGCCGTCCATACCCGGTTCTATTTCAACAAATACACCATATTCTTTAATTTGAACAACTTTTCCTTCTATTATATCCCCAACTTGGAATTTGCTATCTACTTCTGCCCAAGGTTCGGCAGTCGTTTGCTTCAATCCTAAAGAAACTTTTTCATTTTCCTTATCAATAGAAAGCACTTTAACCTTTATTTCTTGTCCGATTTTAAGAGCATCCGACGGGTGATTAATTTTCCCCCATGAAATTTCAGAAATATGAAGTAGTCCATCAATGCCGCCTATATCAACAAAGGCACCATAGTTTGTAAATCTCATGACTTTACCATCGATAATATCACCTTCAGCAATACTATTCCAGACTTGCTCTATTTTTTTAGTTCTTTCTTCATCCAGATATGTTCTATGAGAAAAAATGATTTTATTTTTCTTTTTATCAAGCTGCGTTACTTTTACCGGAAGCACTTTACCTACGTAATCATCTACATCTTCCACATATTTATCAGATAATTGCGATATTGGAATAAAACCTGTTAACTCTTTATAAATAGCAATAACGCCGCCTTTAACTTTGTTTTTTACTTTCACTTCAATAACGGATTTATCTTTAAATATTTCATTCATTTCATTCCAATGTTCATAGACATCTAATTTTCTTTTAGATAATAGTAAGTTGCCTTCACCATCATCCGTTTTTACAACTTGTGCTTCAATTTCATCACTAATGTTGTATAATTTATTCAAATCAGCAGAAATGTCAGTTGTTATCTCTTCTTTAGGAATAATACCATCTTTTTTGCATCCCAAGTTAACAACCACTTCATTGTCTCTTACTTGAATAATAGTTCCTTTTACGATTTCTCCTCTTCCTGGAATTCTGAGAGATTTTTCAATCTCATCCATTAATTCTTCCATTTGGTTTTCCGGCGAACCGTTTGCAGTCATATTTTCAGTCTCACCTTGAAAGCTTAATTCACTCATAGTAGTAATAACCTCCTTAATAATCCATTCAGGTGTCGATGCACCTGCTGCGATTCCAATTTTATTACATTTTTTAAAATCATTCAATGGTAAATCATATTTTGTTTCAATAAAATATGATTTTTTACAAAATTTTTGCGCTATGGTATATAATTTTCGTGAGTTTGAGCTATGCTTTCCTCCGATGACAATCATCGCATCAACTTGTTTTGCTATTGTTTGACAACTTTTTTGACGATCTTCTGTTGCTGAACAAATGGTATTATAGTATTCAACATTTTTAAGGTTGCCATTAAAAACTTTTTCTATCTGATTCCACAAACTCTCTGTAATAGTAGTTTGTGCAACGACACAAATATTATCACCAGCAATATTTTCTGCATCTTTTTCATTTTCAATTATAATTGCGCTGTTATCACACCAACCATTAATTCCAATTACTTCCGGATGGCTTTTATTGCCAACGATGACCACTTGCTTGCCTTTTTGAAAACAATCTTGAGCTTTTTTTTGAACCTTCCTTACAAAAATGCAAGTTGCGTCAATGACTTCTATTTTTTTCTGATCTGCTTCTTCATAAAATGCTTTTGGAACGCCATGGGAACGTACAATTATGGTAGCCCCTTCGTCTACTTCATCTAATGTATTGACACGAATAACTCCTTTTTTTTGTAAATACTCACTGACTTGAGTATTATGTATTAAAGGTCCAAATGTATATATCTTCTTATCATTTTCTTTATTGGCTTCAATGGTTTCTTCCGCCTTTTTCATGGCTTCTTTTACGCCAAAACAAAAACCTGAATGTTCAGCAATCTGAATTTCCACTTTTTCCACTCCCTATATTTATACTTGTCCTTATTCAATTTTTTATCATTAGAACTATTATCACATAAATGTTGTGCTTCCGATCAGAGTAATCTCTCCTTTTTCAAGGTATTCTAAAAGTGATTGCTGTTGACGCTTATTTAAATAATGCAGTTCATCTTATTCATAATTTTTTTAATTTTTAAAACTGTAGAAAATTCACTAAACAAAATAAATATGTGCTGTATGAGTATAACACATTTGTTGTAGAAAATAAAATGTGTAGATATCAAAGAATAAAAATCATCATTTCTACTTTCAATCATAAAGTTCTTCTCTATTTCATCAATCAAATATCATCCTTTATTTTTTCTTTTTCCAACAAATTCCTAAATAATACAACTTAGTACTCAGCCCATATATCATTAAATAAAGAAGGCAAACAGAGAGTATTTTAATTTTTTATTATTATAGAATTTTCTGTAACCAATCCAAGTTTTCTGGTGTTTTACTATTATCTTTAAAGCTTATACTAGTAGCACCCAAAAAGTCTGTAAACTGTTTGATACAATCAATTAGTGGTTGTTTAAATTCTTCTAGATCCATATCAGCTTCCCACCACCAATTCATGATTTCAAGTATACGAGTTTTTTTATGATATTTTGGCTCGAATCGTCCTATAAATTTATTTCCATACAGTATTGGAAGTACATAATATCCATATCTCCGTTTATTGACTGGCGTATATACTTCCCATTTATACTCAAATCCAAATAAGTCTTTAATTAATTTTCTATCCCATAACAAATTGTCTAGTGGTGCTATAAAGGATACTTGAGGTTCTACTTTTATATCACCTAACACTTTATTTAAAAGTTCTTGTTCTTCTCTTCGTATGTAAAATGGATAATCAATATCCTCTATTTCTATTTCTACTAACTCTCCTTTAGCTTCAAGACTTGTCATAGCTTTATTTCGCTCATTGGTTTTCATGGCGTCTACACCAAGCCACGCATCGCTTGAACGTTTCCATAGTAAACCTATAGCTCCGATTCTTCTTTTAACTATCCAATTAAAATACTGTTCCATAGTTTTATTTGGATCTGGTGTTGATAATATTTCTGAAGGAAGATGTTTTTCTGAAAAATCATATACTTTCCTTGTTCCAATTTTATTATGTATAATTAACTCTCCCCAAAAATACATACTTTCCAAAGCTGCTCTGCCTGCCCTAGTAGGCGCCCATGACCATCTAACTTTATCATCTAGTTTTAAATCCTTAGATGTTAATGGTCCATTTTTCTTTAGTGATTCTCTTACTTGTTGTATTATATTGTAAATTGGGCTTAATTCATTTCCATGTCTTTCAAAGGCTTTATCTCTATATCTTTTAAATAAAGGCCAATCTTCAACAGAGTAAATTGACATATTTTTGTCCCATCCATCTATTAATTTCCTGTCATTATATAAAAGTTCTTGTAAATACTTTCCCTTAAAATTTCTAACTCTTGATTGAAGCACAAGATATGGATTATATGCAATCACATTTAGCGGGTCAAATTGAATGCAACCTACCTTTTTTATATATTCTAAAATGTCCCTTTTGCCTTCTAATTTCCTTGGTGGCATAAGCTTCTGGTGTGTTAGAATAAAGTTCCTTGCTTGTTTTTTATTTAATTTCATAAAATGTTTTCAACCCCTTGTTTCAATGTTCTCTACTTATCTAAACAGTTTAACTATAGTAATCTAGATTTTCATAACGTTCCTGGTAGTTACCGACGTGCCCCCATCGCTCAAACATAACACTGTAGATAAAGAAAATGATAATCTTTAATTGAGAATCATTTTATTTCTATATGCAAAAATACATTTAATTTATCATTTCAACTTAGTTTGCTAAATTCCTCTTTTTTCTAATGTTTTTCCTCCATTTTATATGTAGCTACGGCTAATATAAGTTTATTACATACCTAGGTTAACAACCTTAAATTTCTTTGATATAATTAATAAAAAATTCTTAATAAATTAGGAGATAGTTATGAATCCTTTAGCAGATAGAATAAGACCTCAATGCCTAGATGACATAGTTGGACAGGAGCATATAATAGGGGAAAGAAAATTACTTAATAGAATAGTAGAGTCTAAAACACTTCCTAACATGATTTTTTACGGTCCTTCTGGTACTGGAAAAACTACTGTAGCTAATATAATAGCTAGTAGTTCCAATAAAAAGTTTTATAAACTTAATGGTACAAGTGCAAAGATTGATGATATCAAAGAAGTAATTTCTCAAATAGGAACATTACTTACTTTAGATGGCATTTTACTTTATATTGATGAAATTCATTATCTTACAAAACGCCAACAACAATCTATTCTAGAATATATTGAAAATGGTAATATAACTTTAATTGGCAGTACAACCGAAAATGTTAATTTCACAATATTTAGTGCTTTACTAAGTAGATGTACTACTATAGAATTTAAAGCTCTAACAGTTACTGATATACTCAAAGGGTTAAATAGTACTATAGAATTAGAAAAACAAAGGTTACAAAAAGAGATTACCTTTGATGATGAAGCATTAGAGTATATTGCTGAGGTTTCTGGTGGTGACTTTAGAAGAGCATTAAATACACTTGAATTAATAATTAACACATACTCTATATATACTAATAATCTATTTATTGATATTGAAAAAGCTATCGAATGTTCTCAAAGTAAAATAATGCAATATGACAGGGATGGAGATGGACATTATAACGCCTTAAGTTATCTACAAAAAAGTATTCGTGGTTCAAATCCTGATGCGAGTATACATGCTTTAGCTCGGCTTATAAAAGGTGGAGATTTGACTGGTATTTGTAGAAGACTTTTGGTTATTGCATCAGAAGATATTGGATTAGCATATCCTCAGGCGGCTCAAATTGTAAAATCGTGTGTTGATTCTGCCTTACAAGTTGGATTCCCAGAGGCGAAAATACCATTAGCCCAAGCAACACTATTATTGGCGACTGCTCCCAAATCAAATTCTGCATATTTAGCAATTAAAGCTGCATTATACGATTTAGACCATATTGATGTAGGTCAAATACCTATACACTTATGTGATAAAAATTCAAATTCAGCTATTAATAATAAGGAGTCCTATAAATATCCTCATAGCTATCCAAATAATTATATAGACCAACAATATATGCCCGATAATATTAAAAATAAAATTTACTATAAATATGGAGAAAATAAATTTGAACAATCTATTAAAGGTTACTGGGATAAAATTAAAAATGATAAATAATTCATTGTAAAGATAATCAATAAATTCTCACTTTCATTTTCCCTTATTAAAAAAAATAAAGAGCGAAGCAATATTGCTCACTCTTACAAATAAACTTAACTATCACAAATAGGGATTAACATTAGCTAATGGAAAAGAATTTATCCTATTATGATTAAGGTGAGTGAATATGAATGTCGTTAATTTGAAAAAAATAGAAAAGACACTGAACTGGTTGGGGAAGTGTTAAATGTTATTAAACAATTAGCCCAAGAGCACATGACCATGATTGTCGTCACTCATGAAATGGCATTTGCAAGAGAAATATCTGATCGAATTGTTTTTATGGATGAGGGTAATATCATCGAAGAAAGCAAACCCGAAAAACTATTTCAAAATCCCAGTCATCCCAGAATCAAAACATTTATAGAAAAGATGATATAAGAAACACCTGGGGTTAAAAGTAAAAACCCAAGGTGTTTTATTTTGTGGGAGTATGCAGCATTGAACGTCTAAAAATTTATGGTATCTATATCGTAAATCCTTCAATTAATTCTATTTCAACACCATCAGGATCTTCTATAAATACAAACTTTTCCCCACTGGGTACTTCTATTGGACCGCGTATAGGTTCTATCCCTTTAGATTTCAATTCATTTAATTCACGCTCCATATCTGAGACGCCCAAACCAATGGACACTTTTGTATTGGCATCATTTTCTTCAGAAGGCTTATTATGATTCTCTATCAATTCAATCAGGCCTGAATTTTTGTCTTTCAAAAAAACAATATTGATCCCATCCATAGGACTAAACCTTTTCACTTCAGTAAAATTCAATATTTCTTTATAAAATTTTAACGATTTTTCTAAGTCTTTTACAGCAATGGTAATGAACTTAATATTCATATAATTTTCCCTCCAAATTTATATAACCATTTTAGCATACCAATATTTTTTCAGTCAATCTGGTTTCTTTATTCAAGAGATAAATTTCAAGTATGGTTTCATACTCATCCCATAACTTTATTTCCTGAATAATGCTTTTATAATCATGTTGAAGAAACCCGATTGAAAGTCCGCAGTTTGCCGTAATTTCTCTAGGCGTAGGCATTATCACAATGTCATAATGCTTTAGTTTATTTTCAGCCATTATTGCATAATGTGTTGACTTAAATGATATGATGTATAGTTCTTTTTCCATTTTGGTTTCATTCCTTTATATATGAATTAACTTTTGTGCTTGATTCATTTTTTCAACAATACTATACATATTTCCAACTATACCTACTTTTATATCATCTGTACATTGATAATAGTCTAAGCAAGTACCGCAAACGATTATCTCAACGCCTTCTTCTTCCATTTTCCTCAAATTTTTTATAGCGTCGTCATTCTCTGTTGCTAATTTAACCCCTTCATTCATGATCAATATAGAAGATGGATAAGGTTTTATTTCTGTTAATGTATAAAGATACCCTTTCATTAAAATCTTTCCCAGTTCTTCAGATCCTTTTCCCAGTTTATCTGATGAAAGGAGCAAAGCAGTTAAAGGATTTTCAATCGCAACAGGTTGGATGTCTAAGTTATCTTTTTCATTGCTTCCAGTTTTAGTTAAGGCAATATAATAATCTTCATCCTTCTTATTGATATCAATATCATAATCCATATTGTTTGCTAATCGCTCTACATTTTGCTTTGCAATTTCATTATCAACAATGGTTATTATTTTACTATGACTTTCCATTTCTTTTTTAGTTAAAACCACCGGTTTTGGACAGCTTAAGCCTCTGGCGTCTATGGTTTTCATCCCATTATTCTCCTCTCTAAGTACTGGCTATTTTATTAATAGCGTCAGACTGTCGACAAACTCCGAATTTCTGCGTTACTGCTTTCAAGCGAGCATGCTCACTTACCCTGAGTAAGCTCCGCTACTCGCTTTCAGCGTGCCTTGAACTTCGAAGTTTTCGAAAGTCTGGCATCTTGTTGACAAAGTCAACAACCTGTCGCTATTTTGCTAATAGCGTGTACTGTTTTTTCTATCTCTTGGGTAGTGTTAAAATATCCTAAGCTGAGCCGTACGGTCCCCTGCTTTAATGTACCTATGGTTTCATGTGCTAAAGGCGCACAATGCAGCCCTGAACGGGTGGCAATATTATAATTTCGATCCAGCTCAAAAGCCACCTGGCTGGAGCCTTTATCCCATATATTAAATGACACAACAGGTGCTTGCTTATTGATATCACACATACCATATATTTTTACTTTAGGAATGCTTTGAAGCCCTTTTAGCAAAACCGTTAAAAGCTGCTGTTCATGTTGTCTGATGTAACCGATACCTGTATCCTGTATCCACTGTATTCCTACTCCTAAACCTGCTAATCCAGGCATGTTTGCGGTGCCGCTTTCGTGTAAATCAGGCATCATTGCAGGCTGAAATATGGATTCAGATTCACTTCCTGTGCCACCTTCCATCAGAGTTTTTAAATTCACGCCTTTTCTAATATATAAAGCGCCGGTTCCCGGAGGACCTAATAACCCTTTATGACCTGCTACAGCTAATAAGTCTATGTTCATTTCTTTTACATTTATATCAAAAACACCTGCTGTTTGAGCACCGTCTACTAAATATAATACATTATGCTCTCTTGCTATTTCTCCAATCTGCCGGATAGGAAGCAACGTACCGGTTATATTGGATGCATGGGTCGTTACAATGAGCTTAGTGTTTTCTTTAATCTCATTTTTTATATCCTCAAGTCCGATCTCACCCTTTTCATTACACCATACAATAGAATTCTCTACCCCTAATTTTTCCAGCTCTTTAATTGGACGTACAACAGAATTATGCTCCATACTGGTTAATATGACATGATCTTTTGGAAACAACACACCTTTTATCGCTAAGTTTAGGGCACTGGTCGTATTGTGGGTCAATACAATTTGCATGGGACTGTCAATGCTAAATAAATCCGCTATGCGCTCTCTTGTTTTATATACATTTCTGCCTGCTTTTAAAGCCAGTTGATGCCCGGATCGTCCCGGATTAGCACCCTCAAATCTAAAGCTTTTATCTAAAGTATCATAAACAATTTCCGGTTTTGGAAAAGTCGTTGCAGCATTATCTAAGTATATCATAAACGCTCACTTTCTTAATTATTGGATGTATAAATATATCTTCTATATTATACAATAAATATCTATAAATCCATTGTTATTATTAATATCTATAAATCTATTGTTTGTTATTGTATTTTTTTATAGTTTCAATTAAAATTAAATGGTATTTTCATTAACGAAAACTATAAGGAGGTGTAGTTATGTCAAATACCAGCATAAAACTTACGGATATGACCAGCAGCGCTGGTTGAGCTGCTAAAATAGGACCTGATGTCCTGGCACAAGTTTTGTGTCATTTACCAAAAGCCTCTGACCCTAATTTATTGGTTGGAATTGATACCTCGGATGACGCCTCTGTTTATCAATTAAATGCAGCAAATGCCATTATCCAAACCATAGATTTTTTTACACCCATAGTGGATGATCCTTATGAATTTGGCCAAATTGCTGCGGCTAATGCATTAAGCGATGTCTATGCCATGGGCGGTGATCCTAAACTGGCTTTGAATATTATCTGCTTTCCTAAAGATCTTCCAAAGGAATATGTCCAAAAGATCCTGTTAGGCGGCTATGACAAAGTTACTGAAGCCGGTGCTATTATTACCGGAGGTCACTCTATTGAAGATACAGAGCCAAAATACGGACTGTCTGTAACCGGTTTTATTCATCCAAAACAAGTCGTAACAAACAGCAGTGCTAAACCAGGTGATGTCCTCATTTTAACCAAGCCCATAGGCAGTGGTATCATCACAACCGCTATGAAGGATGACCTTGTGGGTTCAGCCGTAAAAGCAAAAATAATTAAATCTATGAAGACACTGAATAACTTTGCAAAAGACGCTATGATGTCAGTAGGTGTTCACAGCTGTACAGATATTACCGGCTTCGGTCTTATAGGACATGCTGCAGAAATGGCAGAAGGCAGTAATACCACATTACGCTTGTATGCCTCACAAATACCTATCATAAAAGAAGCGATCCAACTAGCTGAAATGGGTATCATACCGGCAGGTGCATATAACAACAGATCGTTCTTAGAGTATCGAACACAATTCGGTCCAGGTATCCCACAAGCTATAGAAGACTGCTTATTCGATCCTCAAACTTCCGGCGGTCTATTGATAGCAGTTGCAGAGGACAAAGCCAATGCACTCTCAGAAGCTTTAAAAGATAACCAAACAGAATACTACGTGATTGGTGAAGTTACTGAAACAACAGATTACCAAATCATAGTAATGCCATAGCTTTCAAATAATTAAAAACGGTTACAATTTAGTGACTGTAACCGTTTTTAACACCATTTTTGGCAAGGAGTTAATTTATGAACATTAGTAAAAAAAGTATGATTTTTTTAAGTATAGTAATTCTATGTATAACTGCTTATTCCATAAATTCAATATCACAAAAAAAACACAAGGAACTAACAGCGTTAGAAATTGAAAAAATTCAAGAGATTCAAAAAGAGTATATATCCAAAGTTAATATTGGTGGCTTTAAAAATCCTAGTATAATTAAAAAAACAAAAAAATTTTATGAGGATATTATTAGTATTAATGAATTAAAATATGGAGAAAATTTAGTTATTGCAACAGTTAATGGGTGGGATATAACTCTTGATGAAATCATATTTGCATTAGCTATGCAGGAAGCATTAGCTTTAGACGAAACAATAGAAGACAATATGTTAATAAATAAACAGATTTATGAATCATATTTTGATAAAATAGTAAAAACTAAAATTTATTATTCAATTGCATTAGATAAAGAAATGTTACCTGAAGAGAGAGAAATTTATGAGAAGATTGATAGAGATAAAAAAATTTGGCATAATGAAAACCCAAATCCTTTTTTAGAATTTTTAGACGAAACATTTTTTTGGGATAATTATATGAAATATGTTTTTTGCGGTTTTATAACAAAAATAAATGTTGCTAATTGTATATTGAATTCAAATAAGAATCTTGATCCAGAGAGTGAAGAAGCTATCAACTATTTTAATGCGCAAATTCAAAAGGAACAGAATAAAGCAAATATCAAAATCATAAGGAAATTAAATATTCCTTAAAATATCTACGGTATCCTTTTTCGCTGATGTGGCATCTTCTGATCCTTCACTTGCTTTTTTTTTTGATATTTTTAAAATAAAAATGGCTACAACGCAAATCGCTGTAACCATTCAAATTTCGTTTTTGGCGAGAGTATGTGGGAATCGAACCCACCTAAGAAGCTCCTAACTCCTCATACTGGTTTTGAAGACCAGAGGCAACACCAGCCACCATCTACTCCCAAAATTATAATAATAGAATTTAACCCTAATATTATATTACATCTTTCACTATAAAGCAACTAAAACACGAGCGTCTTCAATTTTCTTTGTTATTTTCATCTGATCAAAATATTCTAATATTGGTAATGCGTATTTTCTTGAAGTGCCTATCAAATCTCGAAAGTCAGCAACGGTTATAGAACCATTTTTCTCAATGTATGCTTTAAGCATATCTACAGATTTATTATAGTTTTTATGATGCAAGCATATATCATTGTCAATTTTAATGAGTACACCTTCTTCTATTAAGCTTTGAAGGATTTGTTTAGTCTCCTGATGGTCTTCAAAAGACTTTATGAGTTCGGATACCACCGGAACCGTAAATTGATTATCATAATACAGATTTTCTATCTGGGTTTTAATTTTTAGCTGTTTTTCACTATATTTCACTTTAAATTCATCCAAAGATACCATTTGATGAGCAACTTTAATGATGCCACAATCACTGAAGTAATTTAAGAATAAATCTGCCCATTTATTTTTTCCCTTAAATAACCTATTTCTTAATTCTTCTTTACCCATACCTATTTTCAAAGGATTTTGATTATGAAATTGTGTCAAAATATGGCTTAACTCCTTTGATATCATGGACATAACACTATGGTGCATCACCAATTCTTCTGTCAACATAATGGCTTTTTTTTCAGAAACCAATTGTTGTAATAATGAGCTTGCCTCTTTCTTTTCTTTACCCAGTCGGTTAAATATATAATCTAAAGGCATATAATTTTTACTATATTTTTTTATCAAACTATCTAGAATATCTTTTTCTGATCCTGTTTCTCTTAACCTTAGCGCTTCAATCACATCCATATTGTTTCTCTTATGTTTAGATGGATTCTCATCTAGGATTATTCCACCGCCTATGGTTTCCATTGGAGAATAAAATCTCAACACAAAGTAATCGTCTTTTTTTACAGCAATTTTTTCTTCTAATCTTAGTTGTGCATAACCGTATTCTCCGGCTTTTAGGATATCTGCATCCAATAAAACCACCCGGCATAATATTTCCTTAGTGCCATGGTAAAAACGCACTCTGGTTCTATTGGATAATTCTCTAACAGTACTTTTCAATAAATCTAACTTTACATCTATCATCATGGTTTCTTCTAGGGCATCTTTTGAAGCCAAAATATCCCCTCGATTGATATCCGTTTTCTTCACATTAGCCAGATTAATAGCGACACGCTGCCCAGCATAAGATGATGCTGCTTTTTCTCCATGAACCTGAATATTTCTAATTTTTGTTTCTAAGTTTGTAGGATAAAGCATCACTTCATCCCCTGTATTTAAAGTCCCTTCAATTTGAGTCCCTGTAATAACCGTTCCAAATCCATCTACTGAAAAAACTCTGTCTATGGGTATTCTAAAGGGGATATGAATGTTCTTAGTAACAGCCGTTTCGGTCATTTTTGTCATCTCTTGCTTTAATGCTTCTATGCCTTCTCCAGTAATAGACGATACAGGTATGATGGGGGCATTTTCTAAAAAACTGCCCTGAATTTCTTCTTTTATTTCTTCTTCCACCATTTGCAGCCAGTCTTCTTCTACCATATCTTTTTTTGTTAAAACAACGATACCTTGTTTAATATTTAAGATAGATAATATATCCAGGTGTTCTCTTGTTTGGGGCATAATCCCTTCATCTGCAGCAATAACCATCAAAACCACATCCATGCCGCCAACACCTGCCAGCATGTTTTTTATAAACTTTTCATGACCGGGGACATCAATAATCCCTGCTTTTTCACCGTTTGAAAGATTAAAATAAGTGAATCCCAAGTCAATGGTGATGCCGCGCTTTTTTTCTTCCTCAAGGCGGTCTGTCTCTCTGCCTGTTAAGGCTTTTATTAACGATGTTTTACCATGATCTATATGGCCCGCGGTACCAATGATAATATTCTTCATTGGTTCACCTCCATATTGTTAAATATTTCATTAACAGTCTTTGATACATAAGCTAATGCTTCTTCTTCTATTGTTCTCGCATCTAATAATAATGCATCTTTATATATACGAGCAATGATTGGTAATTCTTGATTTCTTAACGCTTTTTCCAATTCATTTACCGAAATGCTGTTTGGCTTTATTTGAATTATCCAGCTCGGCAATTCATGCAATGGCACAGAACCGCCTCCAATTTGTGAAAAGCCTTCTATTAGACTGATTTTGGCATCTTCTAAGTTCTTAATACTATCATATATTTGGATGGCTTTTTGCTTTGTTTCTTCTTTTTTCATAGTCATCATTTTTATTGTAGGTATTTTATCTATGGCTTCATCCCGTTGATAAAGACGTAACGTTCCTTCAAGGGCAGCCAAAGTTAACTTGTCAATTCTAAAGGCTCTTGTAAGGGGGTTCTTTTTCATTTTATCTATCCAGTATTTTTGTCCGATAATAATCCCCGCTTGTGGGCCTCCCAGCAGTTTGTCTCCACTGAAACAACAAATATCAACACCTGTATTGATACTTTCCATTACAGTAGGTTCATCAAAAATACCATACTCCTTTAGGTCAATCAATGCACCACTTCCTAAATCATAGATAACAGGAATGTCTTTTTCCTTACCCAAATCCACCATATCTTTTAAATCAACTTCTTCTGTAAAGCCTAAAATTCTATAATTACTGGTATGGACTTTTAAAAGTGCACCAATGTTTTCCTCATCTAATGCATGAATATAATCTCTTAAGTGGGTTTTGTTGGTGGTCCCAACTTCTTTTAATATGGCACCACTTTGCTCCATAATTTCAGGTATTCTAAAGGAGCCGCCTATTTCTACTAATTCACCTCTTGATACAATAACCTCTTTTTCTTTTGCTACCGTACTTAATATGAGCATCATCGCTGCTGCATTGTTATTCACAACTAATGCAGATTCTGTTTTGGTTAATTGAGTAATCATTTTTTCTACATGAGAATACCTGGACCCTCGTTTACCTTCTTTTGTATCATACTCCAGTGTTGAATAATGACCCGCAATGTCAAAAATATACGCTTTAATCTCTTCAGAAATTAAAGAACGCCCTAAGTTGGTATGCAATATGGTTCCGGTTGCATTTATGACTTTTCGTAAGCTCTTTTGATTTTTCTCTTCAATAGCAGCAGTAATCTTTTGAATCAAACATTCTAAATTTAAGTGTCCGCTTTCAGCTATTTCATTTGTTGATCCACTTAATATTGTGTTTCTAACAGCATCTATCTGCTGACGTATAGCATCAACAATGATTGTACGCGGCACTTGATTCAAATACATTTTAATTTTTTCATTTAAAAGCAACTCATCTACTTTAGGAAGTTGTCTTAAAATCTCTTTATGTTCCATGATTACTCCACCTCAATTCAGCAATTCTCTCCATCAAATACGTCGCAAGAGTCTTGCCTATATGTTATTTAGATCATTAATCTAAGCTATTATAACATAAAATGTTTTCTTTACTCACTCTCAGTAAAAAAAATTTAGGAACAGCTATCTATTAAATGAGGTTTTGATGTCACAATGGGTAGTGTTACTAATTTAAACAAATGATTAACTGTTCCTAGCAATAAAAAATACTAATTTATAATAAAGTCTTTTTCTGCTAATACAGCAGCGGCATATTCAATCTTATCTTCATTGACACGAACAATAGGCCCGGTACAGCCCATACCGCTTTCAGCATATATGCCGGCTTGCCATAAGGCTTCTACCGCATCTTCT